>JANNFM010000088.1:0-8443 GCA_031379795.1 Alphaproteobacteria bacterium | reverse complement strand
GTCAGATCCAGGCCGTAGGTGCGGGGCTCGTTGTAGATGCCTGATGTGAACCGGGTCGCCGTGTTGAAGCTCTTGTTGAATGTGTGCTGTTCGTTCAGCAGATTTCGCGACCAGAGCGATAGTTCCAGCGTGTGGCCGGTGTCGAACTCGATGTCCGTCACGGCGAGCCGCGCATTCACGATGAATGAGTCATCCGTCAGTGGTGAGGTGATGATCGAGTTGCCCGAGTTATAGCCGTCCGCCGCATTTGCGTCGACGTGAGCCCGGATCGTGAACGTCTCCATCGGCACAACATAGTCGCCGGCCACACTGAAGGAATTGCGGGGCGTGTACACGATATTGAGCGGCGTCACGACGTTGTTGAACGGGTTGACCGTGGCCGGCAGGTCCGCCTTCGTGTAGGCGTAGCTGGCCGTAAGTGTGAGGCCTTCGAGCGGCGTGACCGTGAAGTCCGCCTCATAGCCCCGGATCTTGGCTCTTCCCGGGGCATTGACCGTCTCGTTCACGGTACGCGTGCCGCTGGCGATGATCGCGTTTCGATTGAAGTCGACCTGGATATTTTCGTAGTTGGTCCGGTAGGCGGCCAGGTTCAGGCGCGCTCGGCGATCCCAGAACTCCGATTTCATGCCGAGTTCGTACTGCTCCACCTTTTCCGGTCCGAAGGAGCGGAAGGTCAGGGACCGGGAATTCGCGCCGCCGGCCCTGTAGGCCGTGCCCCACTTGCCATAGAGATGGACGGTATCCAGAACATCGTAAGCCACGGAGATGGCGGGATCGACGCGGTCTGACTTGAAGTCAAAGGTCGAGCCATCGCGGGCGCCGTTCACCTTGAGGAGTTCGCCCCGCTTGTCGTCCTTGGTGTATCGCGCGCCAACGGTCAGGTGGGCCTTGTCGTCGAGTACGGCCGGGGTCCAGGTAAACTGACCGAATACGGCAAAGGACTCCGCGACGGCATAGCTCTCGCGGTCCGGGAACCGCGTGGCGGCACCCGCGTCCAGGCTCGGCAGGCGCGTGTAATTGGTGCCGTTGCCGTTCCATTGCAGGGTGTTCGGCGCCCAGGCGTTATCGCCGCCGGTTTCCTTGAAGTAGTAGACACCCGCCACATAGACCAGTTGCGGCAGGGTTCCGCCCAACTGCACTTCCTGACTGAACTGGTGCTGGTAGGCTGACGCCAGGCTGTAGCGGGCGAACAGGCTGTTGGGCACGAACGGCACGGAATGCCCGCCGCCATTGTCGAACTGGGTCTGTTTCAGCTTGCGATAAGATGTGATCGATCGCACCTCGGCGTCGGTCCAGGGTTTCCAGGTCAAGGCCAGGCTGTGGCCCCAGATGTTGCCCTCGCTCGTCTCTTCCGGCACCCCGATGTCGGCCACCTTGGCGCGATCCGGCTGGATCCTCGCCAGAGGCGCCACGGCCGCGCCGCCGGGGCCTACGGAGAGAAGCTGCACATAATACGGGGTGGTGCCATCGTAGGAGAAATCGAACTGGTAGTCCGCAGAGAAGGTCTCGGTCGGCGCCCAGAGCGCCCGGGCATGGATGCCGCGGCGATCAAATTTGTTGAAGTCTTCTTCGCCGCTCAGGGGATTGTCGACGGTGCCCTTGCGCTTCGTCGCCAGGACATCGAACTTCAGGCTGACATTTGCGACCTCGGGCAGGTCCAGGTGGGTTTCGGTCGAATAGCCTTCGAAGTTCCGCACGCCGACCGTTTGGCGGAGCCGGAACTCGCCGGACGGCTTGCGAGTCACGATGCTCAGCGCGCCGCCGGTAGAATTCCGCCCGAACAGCGTTCCTTGCGGCCCCTTCAGGACCTCGATCCGTTCGATATCAAACAGGGCCGCGCCCAGTCCCTGCAGCCGTCCGAGATAGACGCCGTCCACATAGACGCCGGTAACGCTGTCGCGGGCCGGCTGGTTGGCGTCGGACGATGGGAAGATGCCCCGGATGCCGATGTTGAAGGCCGAATTCCGGCTGAAGAACGGGGCGATCCGCAGCGACGGGATCGATCCGTCGCCCAGATCCGCCAGACTCTTGACCCGCCGGTTCTCCAGATCTTCGCCGGTGTTCACGGTGATTGCGATCGGCGTTCTCTGGAGGTTGGTCTCGCGCTTCTGAGCGGTGACGACCACTTCGGACAGGCCAGTTGTCGCGTCGGTGTCGGCAGTGGCTGCCTCAGCCGCTGCCCAGGCTTGGGTAGCGCCAGCGATTGAGACGGTCAGGACCGACAACGCGACGCCATTCAACATTGCGCGACGAAAGCTATGTCGAGCATTCATAATCGGCCCCTCCAGGTTCGGGGCCACGCCTAAGGCGCTAGGGAGACGTTTGTGCCACGCTGCCGAGAACCATTGGTGATCGCGATAGAATTTGTCGGCGTCTCAACCGGCAGAGCGCCACCGTTGAACGATCCGCGTCCCGGGCTTGTTCAGAGAATGGAGCGCGGTGTCGCAAGCGAGTCCCGCGCCAAGGCGGCTGAACCCGGTGCAGGCCAACGACCTGTAATGGGTCTGAAAACCGGGTTCGGAGCATGCGCCTTGGGCGAGGATGACGGCCGTCACGAATGACGGGTCGTGACTCGTGACAGTCCAACGCCAGCGCCTCTCGAGTTGGGCGCGGCGAGCCCAAACCGAGCCAGGGGCGGACTTGACCTGACAACACCCTTTGAGGACATCAACACCGACCTGCTGGCGTCACTTGGCGAGGCGATGCGTGAGTTCGATCATCTGGCTGTCCATCTGCGTGGCCCGACGCGCGACCTCACCGACCAGAATTAGCGCCGGTCCCAGGAGGCCTGGCCCGATCTCGCCTGTCAGCGTCGTCAGGGTGCCTGTGAAACGTCGGGTTTCAGGGCGACCCGCGTTTTCGATGACAATCACCGGGGTGTCGGGAGATCGCCCCGCGGAGATCAACCCGGCGAAGACGGCGTCAGCTTGCCCAGCGCCCATGTAGATCGCCAGGGTGGCCTCGGGGTCGGCTGCTGTTGACCAGTCGTCCACCAGGCAGCCGTCCCGTGTTCGAGCGGTCGCGAAGACCACGCGTCGGGCTTCGCCGCGGTGGGTGAGCGGAAAGCCGAACTGGGCGGCGGCGGCGCAGGCTGCGGTGACCCCTGGGACGATCTCGGTTTCAACACCATGACGGTGAAGGAATTCGATTTCCTCGCCGACGCGACCAAAAATGGAAGGGTCACCGCCCTTGAGCCGCACGACGTTCAGGCCCCGTCGCGCCAGGCGCAGCATCAGGCGGTTGATCGTCTCCTGTTGCATGCTGGCGCGTCCCGCCCGCTTTCCGGTCTGGAACTTGACGCAGGCCCGAGGCGCCAGCGCCAGGATTTCATCGGGGATCAGGGCGTCATAGAGGAGGGCCTGGGCGTTCTCGATGGCGCGAAGCGCCCGGATCGTGAGCAGGTCGGCCGCACCGGGGCCGGCCCCCACCAGCTGCACCCGGCCAGGTTTTTGGTCATGCGGCATCGCGGCTCTCCAGGATCGACGTTCGCGCCAGCATCCGTGAAACTTCTGGGCGGCAAGAACCGCAGGTGACCCCCGCGCCGGTGATGTCGCCGATCTCTGCAAGGGTTCGGGCCCCGCTTGCAATCGCATGGGCGATCGCTGGGGCACGGACGGAGCGACAGCTGCAGATGACGGGCCCTGTGGCGATGGCGACGCCGGACTCACGACCGATCAGCAATGCGGCTCGTTGTGCGGGACTCAAGAGCTCGACCTGAAAGAGCTCGATCAGCCACTCGCGCGGCGGAAGTCTGGTTTCGGTCGTCACAAACAGCGCCCACTCGAGGCGACCGTCATGGATCAAAGCTTCGCGGTGGATGCCGGTGTTGGCATCCTCAAGGCACACGCGTTCGCCTGACACGCCCTGGGTGAGGTCGGTGCGGACCGCGTCACGTTCGTCGTCGGCGCCGCGACCGGAAAATTCGTGAAGCTGGCAGGCGGTCTGCGGGATCCTGCGCCAGACAATGTCGGTGCCTTCCGGGGTCGATGCCGCCTCACGCGAAATGAAGAACCCGCGCCAGGTCTCACCATACGGACGAATCCGCGCCGGGGTGTGTTTGAACTCCGGTTGGCCGGATCTCGCGTCGACGGCCGAGGACACCAAAGGATTGGCCTGCCCTGACGGCGCATAGGCCTGGCTCCAATGCATCGGCATGAAGATCGAGCCCGGTCGTTGACGGTCGCTGAGCCGCGCCACGGCGACTGCCGCCCCCTGAGCCGTCGTCACTTCAACCAGCTCTCCGTCCTCCAAACCTGCCGCCGGCAGGTCAAGCGGGTGAATTTCGACATAGGGCTCGGGAATGTGACGACTGAGTTCAGGGGCCAATCCCGTTCGGGTCAGGGTGTGCCAGTGGTCACGAACGCGTCCGGTGTTGAGCGCGAGAGGATAGTCATCGTTGGTGTCCTGCGCCGGGCCGGTCGGCCGCACGGCGACCATCGTCGCCCGTCCGTCTGCGGTCTGAAAGCGTCCATCCCTGAATAGGCGTGGCGTTCCGCCCTCCATTGTCACCGGCCACTGAACAGGTTCCAGCGACGCATAGGATTCCGGCGTGGTTGCGGCCAACGGACCCAGATTGAGGATGCGGTCGCTGTTCTCGAACGTGGTCTGCGCCGCCCACTCGCGAAACACCTGACCGGGGCTGTCCCAGTTAAAGGCGTGGCCAAATTCCATGGCCTTTGCGACATCAGCGACAATCCGCCAGTCGGCGCGGGCCGCGCCGGGGGTCGGCAGCGTGGCGCGCTGACGCGAAATCATCCTTTCCGAATTGGTGACCGTGCCATCCTTCTCGCTCCAGCCCAGGGCGGGCAGGGCCACGTGGGCATAGGCCAGGGTGTCCGTATCGGCCACGCAGTCCGACACCGCGACAAAGGGGCATTCCGACAGCGCGCGGCGCACTCGCGACGCGTTGGGCAGGCTCACCACCGGATTGGTGGCCATGATCCAGATCGCCTTGATCCGGCCGTCGGCCACGGCCTCGAACATGTCGACGGCTTTCAGTCCGGGACCTTTCGCGACCGACCTCGAGCCCCAGAACCGCGAGGCGCGATCACGAGATACCGGATCGAAGTCCATATGGGCCGCGAGGGTGGTCGCCATGCCGCCGACTTCCCGTCCACCCATGGCGTTGGGTTGTCCGGTAATCGAGAACGGAGCCGCGCCGGGCTTGCCGATGCGGCCGGTCGCCAGATGGGCGTTGAGGATCGCCAGACCCTTGGCGACGCCCTGGGTCGACTGGTTGGCGCCCATGGAGAACAGGCTGACTGTCCGCGCGGTCTTGGCGAACACATCGTAGAACCGTTCGAGGTCGGCCTGGCCCAGACCGCAGTCGGCCGCGACCGCGCCAGGGGACTGGTCATCGGCGGCCAGGGCGCGCAGCACATCATCCGTCCCTTTGACGTGGGCCGCCATGAAGGTGCGATCCACCGCGCCACGCCGCAGCAGATCGGCGAGCAGACCGTTCCAGAGACGCACGTCTGTCTGCGGGGCCAGGGCCAGGTGAAGATCACAGCCCTCGGCGGTGTCGGTCCGGCGTGGATCAATCACCACATGCCGCTGGCCGCGTTCGCGCTGGGCCTCCATTCGCCGGAACAGCACGGGATGGGTCCAGGCCGCATTGTGGCCGGAAAAGACCACCAGGTCGGCCAGATCAAGGTCTTCGTAACAACCTGGTACCAGGTCCGCACCGAACGCCAGCTTGTGCGCCGTCACCGCCGAGGCCATGCAGAGCCGCGAGTTGGTGTCGATATTGCCGGAGCCGATGAACCCCTTCATCAGCTTGTTGGCGACGTAATAGTCCTCGGTCAGCAACTGCCCCGAGACATAGAAGGCCACGGAGTCGGGTCCATGCTCGGCGATGGTGCGGCTGAACGTGTCGGCGACCGTCCGGATAGCCTCGGACCATGCTGCTGGCTGGCCCTGAATGCGTGGATGCAGCAGGCGGCCTTCCAGGCCGACGGTCGAGCCGAGCGCGGCGCCTTTTGAGCACAGGCGTCCCTGGTTCGCAGGATGCAGGATGTCCCCCGAGACGCCTAGCGCGCGACCTGCGCCCGCCGTCGCGGTGACCCCGCAGCCCACGCCGCAATAGGGGCATGTCGTCCTGACGGCGGCCGGCGCAAATCCGTCAGCCATGGCCTCAACCTCTTGTCCGGCCGAGGAGCAGGCGGCCGTCTCGCACTTCGAAGGGTACGACCGGCGCACAGCCCTTGCCGCGGTCGGCGCCCAGCGGCTCGCCTGTGGCAAGGTCAATGGACCAGTTGTGCAGCGGGCAAGCTACCGCGCGCCCGTGGACAATACCTTGGCTCAAGGGCCCGCCCTTGTGCGGGCAGGCGTCACGCAGCGCGAAGACCTGACCGTCACCCGTTCGGAAAATGGCGATGTCACCTTGGGCGCTGGGAACCCTGCGCGCGCCGCGCAGGGGGATGTCGGTGACGGCGCCGACGTCGGTCCAGTCCAGAGGATCGCTGACCATGGCGTTCATGCCGGGGCCAGTTCCAGCCGACGGCTCAGCGGATTGAACTCTTCGCTGTGGCGCCCGGCCACCCGTTCGGCCCACGGATCGATGCGCGAAAACCGCTGGGAATAGCTGAAGCGGTCGTAGAGGGCGCGGCGGGCCTCAGGGTCCTCGATGTCCACCCGGATGGCTTCAAGCCCGACCCGGTCCATCCATTTGTGGATGCGCTCCAGGTACCACCCCTGCTCGCGATAGAGCTGGGTCGCCGCGCAGATCGTCCAGATCGCCTCTTCTTCCGTCGCCACCTTGGTCAGTACCTGGGTGCCGCGAATTTCCAGCCCGGCTGCGCCGCCGATGTGGATCTCGTAGCCGCTGTCCACGCAGATCACGCCCAGATCCTTGCAGGTCGCTTCCGCGCAGTTGCGTGGACAGCCGGAGACCGCCAGCTTGACCTTGGCCGGGCTCCAGGACCCCCACATCATCCTTTCCAGCCGCACGCCCAGACCTGTGGAATCCTGCGTCCCGAACCGGCACCAGTCGGTGCCGACGCAGGTTTTCACAGTCCGCAGGCCCTTGGCATAGGCGTGGCCGGAGACCATGCCCGCGGCATTCAGATCGGCCCAAACCGCGGGCAGGTCGTCTTTCCTGACGCCCAGCAGGTCGATCCGCTGGCCGCCGGTGCACTTGACAGTGGGGATGGCGAACTTGTCGACGACGTCGGCGATGGCGCGCAGTTCGTTGGCGCTGGTCACCCCGCCCCACATGCGCGGCACCACGGAATATGTGCCATCCTTCTGGATGTTGGCGTGGGCGCGCTCGTTGATGTAGCGCGACTGCTTGTCGTCCCGGTAGTCCCCGGGCCAGGCACAGATCATGTAGTAGTTAAGAGCCGGGCGACATGACGGGCAGCCGTCCGGCGTCGCCCATTCCAGCGCCTGCATAACCGCTGGCAGCGATTTCAGCTCTTCGGCAACAATCCGCTGACGGACCTCATCGTGGCCCTTGGGCGTGCAGCCGCAAACGGGCTTGGGGCCGGTACGTGCCTTGAACCCGTCACCCAGGGTCAGCGATAGAAGCTTCTCCACAAGCGGCGTGCACGATCCACAGGAGGCAGAAGCCTTGGTGACAGCCCGCACCGCCTCCAGCGTGGACAAGCCCTCGCTGGTGATGGCCGTGGTGATGGTTCCCTTGCAAACGCCGTTGCAGCCGCAGACTTCCTGAGAGTCCGGCATGGCCGCAACGGCCGCCCTAGGGTCCACGCCGCGCAGAGCCTCCGTGATGGACTGGCCAAAGATCAGCGTCTCGCGGATCTCGGCCACGTCGGCGCCCTGGCGCATCAGGTCAAAGTACCAACCGCCATCGACAGCATCGCCGAACAGCACCGCGCCCGCCACCCTGCCGTTCTCGACCACGATGCGTTTGTAGACCCCGCGCGCGGCGTCGCGGAACACGATGTCCTCGCAGCCTTCGCCCCCCGCAAAGCGACCCGCCGAAAACACATCGATGCCGGACACCTTCAGCCGCGTCTGCAGCATCGAGCCTTCGTAGGCCGCGGACTCATCGCCGGTCAGCACCCGACCCAACACGCGGCACATATCCCAGATGGGCGCCACCAGACCGTAGGCTACGCCCCGGTGTTCGGCGCATTCCCCGATGGCGTAGATGGCCGGGTCGGAGGTCTGCATCTGGTCGCTGACGACAACGCCGCGCCCGACCTCCAGGCCGGACGCCGCCGCGAGCCAGGCGCTGGGACGGATGCCGACCGCCATGACGAGCAGGTCGCACGGGAGGAGCTGACTGTCCTTTAGCCGGAGTCCCGAAACCCGACCGTCTTTACCTTCGATCTCTTCCGATTGTGCACCCAGCACGGTTTCGACGCCGCGTTCCACCAGCGCCGCCCGCAGCAGGAAGCTGGCGGATTCGTCCAGTTGGCGCTCCATCAGGACGTCCATGAGGTGGACAACCGTCACGGCCATGCCGCGCCTGGCCAGA
>JANNFM010000050.1:0-3342 GCA_031379795.1 Alphaproteobacteria bacterium | reverse complement strand
GAGGGGACCAGTCTTGAAGACGCGTGTTTATGCAGCAGGTCTGCGGCTGATGTTGCTGGGAAGCGCTGCGGCAGGTCTGGGAGGGCAAGCGAACGCCGAAGCGCAAGCCGTCGCAACGCCCAGCGTCTCCGAAGTCGTCGTCACCGGAGAACAGGTCCGTTCTCTCGAACAGTTCACGCCCACCGCCAGCCGGCTTGACCTGGCGGCGCGCGAGACGCCGGCCACGCTCGACGTCATCACCAGCGCGACCATGACGACGCGCGGGTTTCTCAACGTCGAGGCAGCGGCCAACAGCATGCCAGGGGTGACCTCGGGCGGCACGCCCGGCAACCTTGAGAATTTCCATATCAGGGGGTTCTCCGGTACCCAGGTTACCGTGCTGCACAACGGCATCTATGTTGGTCCGTCCGACATGGTGAACCGGCCGCAGAACGCCTTCAACGTCGAGCGCGTGGAGATCTTGAAAGGCCCGGCCACCGTGCTCTACGGCCAGGGCGCGATTGGCGGGGCCATCAATGTCCTGAACAAGGCGCCCAGCTTCGGGCCGCCGACCGCCAACGCGCAGTTCGCCTACGGCAGTTTCGGGACCTATGCCGTGGGTGTCGGCGGCTCGATCCCGGTGGGCCCTGCTGTGGCCATCCGTTTCGACATCAGCCGCACCGGGACCAACGGCTTCGTTCACGACACGGACGGGGACTCCACCAACGGCACGTTGTCGGTCCTCTGGCGCGCCACGCCCGAACTCGACGTCCAGTTCTCACTGGACCTCCTGAAGGACCACCCTTCCGGTTACTGGGGAACGCCGCTGGTCACCAGGAGCTTTGCCACCCATCCGCTCAACGGCGTGGTCTCAACGACCACGGGGCTCACCCTCGACAAGCGCCTGCGCTACATCAACTATAACGTCGACGACGCCTTCATCCGATCAAGCTACGCGTGGCCGCAGTTCCTCGTGAAGTGGCGTCCGAGCGACAGCATTACCCTCGAAAACTACGCGTACTTCTATCGCGCAAGCCGCAAATGGTTGAATTCGGAATCCTACGCGTTCAACCCGCTGACGCGCCTGGTCGACCGCGATCGCTTCTTTGTGTTCCATGACCAGAAACTCTACGGCGACCAAGGCAGCTTGAGTTGGAAGGCTAAGCTGTTCGGCCGGCCAAACCAGCTGGTGGTGGGCTTCGATTACAGCCACCTCGACTTCTCCCGCGCCCGGGGCTTCCCGGATGGCGACAGCGTCGACCCTTTCAATCCCCGGCCCGGTACGTTCGGGCCAGTGGTGCGGCGCGTCAGCCCGACGAAGTGGGACAACACAGCGGTGTTCTTCGAGGACATTCTGTCGGTGACCGATCGGCTCAAGCTGGTGACCGGCGGGCGCTACGACAATCTCGATCTGGACCGGAAGAATTTCAACGCCAACGGAAGCTTCAACGCCGGGTCGAGTTTCTCACGCACCTACCAGCCGTTCACCTATCGGCTGGGCCTCGTCTACAACGTTACCTCCAGCATAACCCCCTATCTGTCGTTCACGACCGGGCAGGATCCGGTCGGGTCGAACATCTTCCTGGTGAACGCCGGCGAGGATTTCTCGCTGGGAAAATCGCGACAATACGAGGCGGGGATCAAGGCGAGCACGCCCGGCAACCGGGCTTCGATGACGTTCGCGGTCTACGACATCTTGCGTAAGAACATCCTCCAGGCCATCTCCCCTGATGTGGCCGTACCCGTGGGCAGCGAGACGTCGCGCGGTTTCGAGGCGACGGCCGACGCCAGGCTGACGAACCACCTGACCGTCAATGCCAATCTCGCCTACACTGACGCGAAGTACCGAAACTTCAGCTTTGTCGATGCCAATGGCGTGCTGGTTCAGGCGTCCGGCAATCGCATTCCAAACGCGCCGAAGTGGGTCGGAAATTTCTGGGCAAGCTATGCGAACCTGTTCGACCTGCCGCTCGACCTGGGTGGTGGGCTAAAGCACGTGGGCGCTCAGGCTGGCAACGACGCGAACACGCTGACCCTATCGTCCTATACCGTTGCCAACGCCTATCTGACCTGGCGACTGCGGCCAAACCTCGCACTGTCGGGCCGGGTGGAAAACCTTACCGACAAGGCATTCGCCCAGGCGGCTGACGTCTTCTATCCGTCGCAAGTTCTGCTGGGTCGGCCGCGCTATTATCAGGTCGATCTCACGGCGAAGTTCTGATCGCCAGGCTCGGGTCCGCATTCATGCGCCTTCTCATCCTGTTTCACCGCTGGGTCGGGGTCATGCTGTGCCTGATGTTCGCTGCCTGGTTCGCTACCGGCGCGATGATGGTCTTCGTGGCCTTCCCGAGCTTGTCTTATGCTGACCGAGCCGCTCACGGTGAGGTGATCGTGCCCGGCCAGATCAGCCTGGCGGCCCGCGAAGCTGCGGCTCGGCTCGGCGATCCGGACGACCTGCGCCTCGTCAGTCGCGCTGGCCATGCGGCCTACGTGGGAACCCGCCAGGGGCGCGCTGTCGCGGTGTCGGCGGTCGATGGGCACGAGATGGCGCGGCTGGACGCGGGACAGGCGGGGGGCATTGCCTCGGCCTTTGCCCAGGTCGCGGCGGCCTCGGTCTCCAGGCCGTTCGACTATGATCAATGGGTCGTCCACCAGCAGTTCGACCCCCTGCGCCCGTTCTACCGGGTGCGACTGAGGGGAGGGGATGGCCGGGACCTCTACGTTTCTTCCCGCACGGGGGAGGTGGTGCAACAGACCCGCCGGCTGGAGCGTGCTGCCAATTGGGTCGGATCGGTCGTCCACTGGGTTTACTACGTGCCCCTGCGGCGCAGCTTCGCCGCCTGGGACTGGACGGTCTGGATCGTTGGCCTGATTGGCCTCTCGACGGTTTGTGCTGGCCTGACTCTTGGCGTGCGCGCGTCGCTGAAGGCGCAGCGGAGCTCGCGCCCTTCGCCGACCCCATTCCGGGGGCTGCTACGCTGGCACCACCTGTTGGGGCTCGCGGGCGGCCTGTTCGTGTTCGCCTGGATCGGGAGCGGCTGGCTTTCGATGGACCACGCTCGCCTGTTCCCGAGTGGCGAAGCCTCGCCAGCCGCCGCTGCGGCCTACCGGAGCGGACGTGTCCCGTTCGACGCTCAGTTGGCCGCGACGGACCTGAAGAGCCTGGCGCAAGGCGCTGGCCGCATTGAATTCGGACGCGTCGCCGGCTGCGCGGTGGCGACGGCGACTGGCCCCGGCGGAGAGAGGGTCCTGGCAGCATGCACCCAAGGCCCCCGCGCAGGCGCAACCCTGCCCACGGATTTGATCGCCACGGCCCTGTACGTAGCCTGGCCGAACGCCCGGATCGGTGCCTTGACCGCCATG
>JANNFM010000127.1:0-2726 GCA_031379795.1 Alphaproteobacteria bacterium | reverse complement strand
CCTAAGCCCGCTCGGCCGCCGACCTGTGGATTTGTGGACGAGGCTCCGCCTCGACCACAACCCCACAGGCCCAAACACAACAACAGAAGCGGACATTTGATTAGCTACGAAAAGCGGACATCTTCATTTGCTATCGACAGGTCGCCGCTGTCCGCCGGGTTTGGTGGCGGCTGATGGTGGCGCCCGAGCCACAGACGGGTAGTGCTCCTCTAGCTTGAGGTGGCCTGGAAGGCTGTCGTCCAGACTTCCGAGCAGCCTCAGCGTCGAAGCCCGCCAAGCCTCGCCGCCCTGCGGAGCCACCACTGAAATCTTCAGTGCCGGCTCCGGCTGGTCTGTCCAGGTCCATTGCTGAATCGAAATCTGCGTGCCCGGCTCCTGGCAGATGACGACCCCCAGAGACCGATCTCTCGTGTAGTCGCGCAGTGACCAGCCCTGCTTTGCCGCCACCTCGGCAAGGGTCGCGCGAACTTTCGGCCACTGATCTTCGGAAGTGGGCAATGTCGCGATCATGGCTACGCTGAATGAACGTCCACCATGACGGCCGAGGTTGTGGCAACTCAGGTCCTTGGGACCTGCAATCATCCTCAGCGCGACAGCGGTCCCGGCTATTGCGAACACGATAACAAGGATCGTGCCGAAGAGCCCCGCAAACACCCGGTGTCGACCCCGATACAGGATTGTCGGCAGCGCCTGCAGCCGCGCGAGTGCGAAGGCGGCGATGCCCGTCGCTGCGCCAATTGTGCTCATGAAGAGAAAGCCGAGTGGACCGGCACCCGCAAGGGCAGCCAAACCAGCCGGGAACGCACCAAGCGCGGCACCAGTCAGCAGCGCGACTCGCCATCTCGCTCCCCACATCAGGCCCGCAAAGAGAGCTGAGGGCAGACCAAAGACGATTGCGTAGCCCACCACCATTGGCACGACCGCTGGCGCAACTATGCCATTGATGCTCGGGAGAATGACCAACGATAGCGCCAGGGCGACGACGACAATACTGACGGCCAACTGCACAACCCCCAGCCAACCCGGGAGTTTGCCGTCCGCGACTGTGTGATCGACCGGGGTCGTCACCTAGCCCTCCCCACGCTTGCGCCTGATTCCCGCGCTCTCCTTCTTGAGCGGTGCGGAGACCGGGCAGACGTTTTGCACGAAGCTGTTCAGGGTATTGACGAGATTGTCCCGGACCAAGGCGTAGTGGACGAACTGGCCTCGTTTATCGCTGGTCACCAGTCCGGCGTTCTCCAGGACAGCGAGATGTTTGGAGATGGCGGGCTTGCTCATCGAGAAGCGTGACGCAATTTCTCCCGCGGTCAGCTCGGCCTCCGAAAGATAGGCCAGAATCTTGCGCCGAGGGGTCGAGGCCAAAGCTTCGAAGACTTTCTCCAAGAGACTAATTTCCTAATTAACTTGAGAGTTAATTGACTAACTAAACAATGCTGTGTCAAGCCCCTTGCCGATGCCAACCTCAACCCCCCTCCCCGACGCCGCCCCGACCAACTGGGTGGACACCTATGCGCCGGCGGCGTTCCGGCCCTGGCTGAAGCTGGGGCGGTTTGATCGGCCGGTGGGGATCTGGTTGTTGATGCTGCCCGGCTGGCAGGGGATCGCGCTGGCGGCGGCGATGGTGGGCAAGTTGCCGGACGTGCGGCTGTTGATCCTGGTGTTCCTGGGTTCGGCGCTGATGCGGGCGGCGGGGTGTGCCTACAACGACATCGTGGACCGTGACATCGACGCCAAGGTGGCGCGGACCGCCGGGCGACCTATCCCGGCGGGTCAGATCTCGGTGAAACAGGCCTGGGGGTATGTGGCCGCGTGCTGTGCCGCGTCGTTTCTGATCCTCATCAGCCTTCCGCCATTGGCCATTGGGCTGGGCGTGGGGTCCCTGGCGCTGGTGGCGGCCTATCCGTTCATGAAGCGGATTACGTGGTGGCCGCAGGCCTGGCTGGGGCTGACGTTTAACTGGGGCGCCCTGCTGGGGTTCGCGGCGGCCAGCGGGCAGCTGAGCTTGCCGGCCCTGCTGCTCTACGCGTCAGGCGTCTTCTGGACCCTGGGCTATGACACCATCTATGCGATCCAGGACATCGAGGACGATGCGCTGGCGGGGGTGAAATCCTCCGCGCGACGGCTGGGCGAGAAGGCGCCGCGCGCTGTGGCAAGCTTTTACCTAATCGCGCTCGCCTTCGCTCTGGCTGCAAGCGTCGTGGCCGGACTGGGGCTGGGCTTCTCGATCGGGCTGATCGGTCTGGCGATCCATCTGGGGCTACAGGCGCGCCGCGTACGGATCGACGATGGCGCGCTGGCGCTGAAGCTGTTCCGGTCCAATACCGGGGCGGGGCTGATCCTGTTCGCGGCGATCGTCGCGGGCGGTTGGGTTCCGGGTAGCTGACGACCATGGCCAGACAGGTTACACTGACCCCATGACCGCCGCCGCCCGCGTTGCCCCGAAGGACTACTTCTCCACCGACGAGTGGGCGCCGCTGGCGCGCAAGTCGGCCTGGAAGGGCCCGGCGCTTATCGCCCATGCGTGGCTGGTAATTCTCGCGGCAGCGGCGATGGCGATGGCGTTTCCGATCACCATCCCGCTGGCGGTGATGATCATCGGCGCGCGCCAACTGGGGCTGGCCATCCTCATGCACGATGCGGCGCATGGCGCGCTGCATCCCGACCTGAAGGCCAATGACTGGCTGGGCGAGCATCTGACGCCGGGCGGCCTGGTGCAGTATCGGACC
>JANNFM010000144.1:0-1822 GCA_031379795.1 Alphaproteobacteria bacterium | reverse complement strand
GCGGTCAGCAGGTAGGACTGCTTGATCACGTCAAACACCGGGTTGTCTGACCAGTCGGGATCGTTGAAGCGTTTGTCGCCCTTGCCCGGTGACACGATTGGCTCGGAGGTCTCTCCGGAGGCCCTCCGGGCCGTGGTCTGCCAAAGCTCAAGGTATTTCGAGAACAAATCAGCCTGGGCCCGCATCATCCGCTCGGGTTGCGCGGCCAGGCGGCCTATGACCTGGGTGAGCGCCGGCGCCACATGGAACGGGTCGGGCGCAAGCGCCGCCGGACGCTCGGCCTGACGCAGCGCCATTTCCGCGATAGCGCCCTGGGCCGTCAGGGCGGCGCGTGCCAGGTTCATCGACAGGGCTTCGATCTGTCCCCTTTGGTCGGGGCTGAATGCGGTGGAACCAAAAACCGGCGGCGCCTGCGCAGCCTGGGCCGATGTCGAGGCCCGCTGGACCACGGCCTCCGGCGCAGATTTGGTCACCTTCTTCTTGGTGGATTTTTTGCCGGTCGCCTTCGCGTCCGACTTTTTGCCGCCCTTGCCGGGCACTCGCGAGGCGGTATCACTCATTCGGCGTCCTCCAGATCGGCGCGTTTCTCGCTCGCGCTCTTTCGCGCGTGGCGATCATCGCATAAGACCTTGCCGCATATGAATGCTTCGCGCCCGCTTTTTCCCATTGTTGCCGACAGGTTCAGCGCCCTCGCGGTGATTTCTGGCTGCGTCCTGCTGAGCGCCTGCGTCGGTAACCCGTTCAAGGACGCGGCCATCGATCCTGCCTCTCCGGTCGCCGCCGATGTCGCCAGGCTGACCCGGGACAATGCGGCATTTCCTACGTTTGCCGGAATTCCGACAGCACCGAAGGATGTCCGTCCGCTGGCTGCCTTCGGGCGGGACGCCGAGGCCATTATGCGCTCCGGCGCGGCGCTGGAGCGTGCCACGGCGCCGGAGACCTGGACGCTGCAAGCCACCGACGCCTTTGTGGAGCAGGCCCGGCGCGAAGCGGGCCCCCAGATCGAGCCGCCAAAGCCAGGCGATGCTGATGCTTTTGCCCGGGAGCTTCGCGAACGAGCTACACCGCCTCCGCCGCGCTAGGGCCGGCGAGAGGCAAAAATTCCTTCAGCCGGCTTGGACGACTCCCGCCCGGAGTCTATCGAAAGCCTGATATCTGCTCGCAGATCGACCGCAGGGGCGCTCGCGGCGAAAGAGCTCTGATTATGACACCTGAATTCCACCGTATCCGTCGACTTCCGCCCTACGTGCTGGAGGAGGTCAATCGCATCAAGGCACGCCTGCGCGCCGAGGGCGTGGACATTATCGACTTCGGCATGGGCAATCCCGACATGCCGACGCCGAAGCATATCGTCGACAAGCTGATCGAGACGGCGCGCGATCCCAAGGCTGGCCGCTATTCGGCATCAAAGGGCATCGTCGGCCTGCGCCGCGCCATGGCCAGTTACTATGATCGGCGGTTCGGTGTGAAGCTGAACCCCGACACAGAGGTGATCGCCACACTGGGATCCAAGGAGGGGTTCGCCAACCTGGCCCAGGCGCTGACGGCACCTGGCGATGTGATTATCTGCCCGAACCCGGCCTATCCGATCCATGCCTACGGTTTCATCATGGCTGGCGGCGTGATCCGCCACGTGCCCGCCCTGTCGCCGGAGGACTATCTGTCGGGCGTAAGTCGCGCCGTGAAGCACTCCGCGCCGCCACCAACCGTGCTGATCCTGTCCTACCCCTCAAATCCAACCGCCCAGTGTGTCGATCTGGATTTCTATCGCGACGCCATCGCGCTGGCCCGCAAACACGACATGCTGGTGATCTCGGACATC
>JANNFM010000123.1:0-1968 GCA_031379795.1 Alphaproteobacteria bacterium | reverse complement strand
CTCACCATGGAGGAGGAGTGCCTGGTGGTCATTGAGCTGGGCCGCACCAGCCCGGCGTTCCGGTCCACCTTCGGCACCAATGTGGGTATCGGCAGCCAGGCGCTGGTGATGTTCGGCACCGAGGACCAGAAGCAGAAGTATCTGCCCGGTATCGCGTCCGGCGAGATCATCACGTCCTTCGCGCTGACCGAGCCCGAGGCAGGGTCTGATAGCGCCGCCGTCCAGACGCGCGCGATCCTCGACGGCGACCACTACGTCCTGAACGGCGCCAAGCGCTACATCACCAACGCCAACAAGGCCGACCTGTTCACGGTGATGGCGCGGACCAACCCGGAGATCAAAGGGGGCGGCGGGGTCTCGGCCTTTCTCGTCCCGCGCGACCTGCCGGGGCTCAGCGTCGGCAAGCCCGAAAAGAAGATGGGCCAGCAGGGCGCGCACGTCTGCGACGTGATCTTCGATAACGTCCGCGTTCCGGTCGAGAACCGCATCGGCCAGGAAGGCGAGGGCTTCAAGGTCGCCATGCAGGTGCTGGACAAGGGCCGCCTGCATATCTCGGCGCTGTGTGTCGGCGTGGCCGAGCGGCTGATCACTGACTGTGTCGCATATGCCACCGAGCGCAAACAGTTCGGTCAACCCCTGACCGGTTTCCAGCTGGTCCAGGGCATGCTGGCAGATTGCAAGACAGAAGCGCTGGCTGCACGGGCGCTGACCATAGAAACGGCCCGCAAGCGCGACCTTGGGCAAAACGTCACCATGGAGGGCGCGGCGGGGAAGTACTTCGCCTCCGAGATGGTGGGCCGCGTCGCCGACAAGGCCGTGCAGATCTTTGGCGGCGCCGGCTACATCGCCGAATACGGCATCGAGCGCTTCTACCGTGATGTCCGCATCTTCAGGATCTACGAGGGCACCAGCCAGATCCAGCAGGTGATCATCGCCCGGGAGACCATCAAGCGCGGCGGGTGACAGCATTGCTGTCATTGCTGTCATTGCTGTCATATGCTAGATTTCGGGCATGGCGACACTGACGATCCGAAACTTGCCGGATGAGCTTCATGATGCCTTGCGGCGTCGCGCGGCGGAAAATCGTCGGTCCATGGAAGCGGAAGTGAGATCTGTCATACAGGCCGCAGTCGCGCCCCGACCGACGGACGAGCAGCGTGCGCAGGCGCTTCAACGGCTGCAATCAATGCGTCCGTTGTTCCAGCGGCCGTTCCCTGCGGGATGGTCCCAGCTCGAGGAAGATCTCGCTGACGGGCACCTGGAGGGTGCTTGGGAGAATGGCTTTGTCTCTGACGACGAGCGGCAGACCTGGGCCAGGCGCCTTGAGCGGTTCGAAGTCTGGCCTGCGGACGTTGAAGCCTTTCTTGCTGGCCGAATTCGCCAGACGTGACGGTCGTCATCGACACCTCCGCCCTCATGGCGTTCGTCAAGGGCGAACCCGGTGGGGCAAGCGTCGGTCCACTGCTCGGCCAAGCCATCGCGTCGCCTGTGATCCTGGCGGAAACGCTGAGCAAACTCGCACGGCAGGGCTTCGATCCGGTCGCGATCCAGCGGGACCTGCTCACTGCTGGCCTGAAGGTCGAAGCGCTGAATCCGTCGGATGTGGCCAGCGTGGTGTCTCTTTACCAGCTTTCGGAAGGACGCGTGTCGCTGGCCGACCGATTCTGTCTGGCGCTCGCGATGGATCGTGGCCTGCCGGTGTTAACGGGTGATCGCCCTTGGGCGGCCCTTGGCTTGACGGTCGAAGTGCGGCTGATCCGATGAGCATGGCACGTGTCGATAGCAAATGAAGATGTCCGCTTTTCGTAGCTAATCAAATGTCCGCTTCTGTTGTTGTGTTTGGGCCTGTGGGGTTGTGGTCGAGGCGTAGCCTCGTCCACAAATCCACAGGTCGGCGGCCGAGCGGGCTTAGGCAGCTGATTGGGTAGCGGCCTCCTGGTCGACCAGGAGGCCGGCAGCTGTGTAGTC
>JANNFM010000573.1:0-11565 GCA_031379795.1 Alphaproteobacteria bacterium | reverse complement strand
GTACGGTGTGGTCATCAAGCCGCGTTGGGTGCCCGGACTTTCGGTCTCGGTTGACTACTTCAAGTACAACCTGACCGACGCCGTCGGAACCGTGCCGATCAACACCCTGCTGGGCGCACTCTGCCACGACGACGCGACGATGGCACTTGCTTCCAACCCGTTCTGCCAGCAGATCCGCCGCGACGCGACGGGGACCAATGGCGGCGCCGTGGTCGGTGGTGTGACGGAAGTCGTGCTGGTCAACCAGAATGTCGCCTCCACCAAGGTCGAGGGCTACGATTACGCCATCGCCTACGGCTTCCGCACCGAAGATCTGTTCGGCAAGGACTACGGCACGGTTGCCATGCGCTTCGACGCGACATGGATGTACCAGTTCGCCTCCCAGGGCCTCCCGGGTCAGGCGTATGTGCAGTTTGCCAATACGATCACCAACGCGACGCCAGAATGGAAGGCCAACGCCTCGGTGCGCTGGACGTACGACAAGCTGTCGCTAGGCTGGAGCAGCCTCTATTTCGGCTCCATGATCATCAGCCAGGTGCAGCAACTGGGCGTGCTCGACCCCTACAAGACGGGTGACTATTTCCGCCACGACGCCCGCGTCACCTACAAGCTGAACGACGACGTCTCGTTCCGCGCTGGCGTGATCAATGTGTTCGACAAGAACCCGCCGGAACGCCCGGAAATCTTCACGGGCACTGGCACCGGTTCGTCGCAGTATGACAACCGTGGCCGCTTCTTCTTCGTCGGCGCGAACATGAACTTCTGAGCCGCACCGCCGGTGATCCTGCGGGATCATCGGCAACCGGTTCAGCCTGAAACGACAAGAGCCGCCGGGGCGACCCGGCGGCTCTCTTCATTCCGGAATGGTCGTCAGACCCGCGATCAGGTAAGCCCGCTGCGCCCGATCGCATAGAATCGCTCGGCCCGGCGTGCTTTCAGCACCTCGGCTGAGAGCCCTGCCAGCGCCTTCAGTTCCTCCTCGACCGCGTCGCCCACCGCAAGCATGGCGGCCTCGGGATCGGCGTGGGCACCGCCGGGCGGCTCAGGGATGATCCGGTCGACGATCTTCATCCGCAGCAGGTCCTGCGCCGTGATCTTCAGCGCCCTGGCCGCCTCGGCCGGGGTGCGCGCGCCGCGCCAAAGGATCGAGTTGGCACCTTCGGGCGGGATCACCGAATAGACCGCATGTTCCAGGATCAGCACCCGGCTGCCGCACGCCGTGGCGATGGCGCCGCCGGAGCCGCCTTCGCCGGTGATCACCGCCACCATCGGCACGCTGAGCAACAAGGCTTTTTCAGTGGAGCGCGCGATGGCCTCGGCGACGCCGCGCTCTTCGGACGAGATGCCCGGGTAGGCCGCCGTCGTGTCGACAAAGCTGATCACCGGCAGGTTGAACCGCTCCGCCAGCTCCATCAGGCGCACGGTCTTGCGATAGGCCTCTGGGCGAGCATAGCCGAAGTTGTGCTTCACCCGGCTGACAGTATCGCGGCCCTTTTCGTTGCCCATCACCACGACAGCGCGGCCCCGGAACCGTCCCAAACCGCCCATGATCGCCGGATCGTCGGCAAACTTGCGGTCGCCGCGCAGCTCCTGGAACTCGTCGATCAGCGACGCGACATAGTCGATGAAGTGCGGCCGGTCCTGGTGTCTCGCCACCAAGGTCTTCTGCCAGGCGTCGAGATTTGAATAGGCCTCGCGCCGCATGTCCTGTGCGCGGGCCCTGAGCGCCTCGATCTGTGCGTCAAACGCCCCGGGGTTAGCCGTCTCGGAGACCTTGGAGAGTTCCTCGATCTTGGCTTCGAGGTCAGCGATAGGGCGCTCGAACTCGAGATAGTGCGCGGCCATCAGGGATCCGTCAGTGGGGGCCTTGGCCCGGAAGTCGCGGAAATTAGGCGTGAACACGCGCCGTCACAAGCCGTGAACCGCACGAGTAGGGCGGGTCGACGGAACATCTTGGCTTCAGTCGGGTTCTGCCCCCATCGAGGAGACAAGGAAAACAAGATGACCTCATCATATGCAAAACTCGGCGTGGCCTCAGCTATCGTGCTCAGCATGGCCATGCCCGCCGCCGCCCAGCAGTATCGACCGACGCCCGAATCCCAGCGTCAGCAGGAGACCTACGAGGCCCAGCGCCAGACCTACGAAGCGTCCAGGGACCAGTATGACGCCCGCCGCGAAAACTATCAGGACGCGCGCGAGGAGTATCAGGAAGCCCGTCGCGACTATGACCGTCGCCTGTCCGACTGGGAACGCAGCCGTGCGGCCTATGACGCCCGGTTCGGGACCGGGGCCTACGCTCGCTACTACGCCCGGCCCGACTGGAACGAGGGCTACTGGGTGAAGAACGACAACCGTGACCGCGACGACCGCAGGCAGGACCGCGCCGATGCCCGGGAAGCGCGTCGCGACTATGACCGCCGCATGGCGGACTGGGAAAACGCCCGGGCGCGCTATGACCGCCGCTATGGGGCAGGTGCCTATGAGCGAAACTACTCGCGACCGGAATGGAACGACGCCTATTGGTCGAGCAACGACCGCTATGTTTCCGATAGCTCCAACGCGATTACCCGCTGCAACAACAACTCCTCCGTCGCCGGCGGCGTGATCGGTGCCATTGCCGGTGCTGTCCTGGGGTCCAACGTCGCGGCCCGCAATGCACGAACCGAGGGCACTGTCCTGGGTGGTGTGTTGGGCGCTGTGGTGGGCGCTGGCGTCGGCAATGCCAATGACAAGTACAAGTGCGACGCCCGCGGCCCCTACTTCGCCTACGACGAAACCCGACCTTACCGCGAAGGGTCGAACCGCTATTCGTCAAGCTTTGACCGTACCTATTATACGCGCAATCGCTGCCGCTTGGCCGCCGCGCCCGTCGACAGCTATGGACGCGACGTACGCTATGTCCGCGTCTGCCCGGATGAGACAGGTCGCTACCGCATCACGGGATAAAGCCAATCGTCCCCTACCCGCATCAGACATCGGTGCGGGTAGTGGGCGGGGCCTGTCGCTTCCGCGCCAGCGGGTGGCGGGTTTGCACCACCTCGGCCAGTCGGTCGGAAGCCACGTGCGTATAGATCTGGGTTGTGGCGATATCCGCATGGCCCAGAAGCTTCTGCACCACCCGCAGGTCCGCGCCGCCCTCCAGCAGGTGGGTGGCAAAGGCATGGCGCAGGACGTGCGGACTGACGCGGGCCGGATCAATGCCCGCGCCCGCGGCCGCCTCATCCAGCACCTGGGCAAATCGGCGCGGTGTCAGGCGGCCCGCCTTGCCGCGCGACGGAAACAGCCAGGGGTTGGCCTTGTCGCCCTTGGGCAGAAACGTCGGGCGCACCTCCAGATAGGCCTTCACCGCCGTCCGCGCCGCGGCGTTCAGCGGGGCCAGCCGTTCCTTGCCGCCCTTGCCCTTGACGATAAGATAGGCCGGGTCCCGCGCCAGGGCGGCCAGCGACAGCCCCGTCAGCTCTGAAATCCGCAGTCCCGACGCATAGGCCAGTTCCACCATGCAGCCGAACCGCAGACCCTGAGCGCCATCCCGCGCCGTCGCCGCCGCGATCAGCCGGTCCATTTCCGGGCGGCTCAGCACCTTGGGCAGCGACCGCCCGCGTTTGGGGGCCTCGACCCGCCGGGACGGATCATCGTCACGCCAGCCCTCGCCCAGCACGAATTGATAGAATTGCCGGACCGCCGCGCGTCGCCGCGCTGCTGTGGCCGGCGACAGGCCGCGAACCCCCAGGTCCGTGAAATAGGCCTCGACATCGGTGGCGCTGGCGCTGGCCAGGCCACCGGATCGAGCCGTCAGGAAGCCATCAGCATCGGTCAGGTCGCGCGCATAGGCCGTGAGCGTGTATTGCGCTGCCGCTCGCTCCACCGCCATCATTTCCAGAAAGGCTTCAGCCCATTCGCCACCCTTGGTGCTCATTTCAGGGTCGCCAACCCTTCCAGTGCAAACGCCCGGGCATCCTCGACCAATCCGACCCTGGCCAGCGCGCCCACGATCCGCGCGCGATCCGCGAGACCCGGGCCTGCCGCTCCAGCGTCAGCGCAGATCCACAACACCAACAGCGCCGCCTCGCCCATCCGGCGGCCCTCAGCCGCCCCGGCCAGCGCCAGACTACGCCCGACCGGCGACTTGCCCTCAGGCACCGCAAATGCCGCCAGCCGGGTTCGATCCGGGCCGGGAGGCGCCGACGAAAATGCGGCCAGCAACAGGGCAGCGCCTTGCAGTCGGCTCCGGGTGTTACTATCAGCGTCGGCGGCTGCGGCGATCAGGGCGGAGACCCCGGCCTCCGGCGGCGGGCCGGCTCGCAGGCTGGTCCCCAGCCCACCGATCGCCGGATCAATCGCGGCGACCTCAAAGGTCGGCGCCGCGGGGTCTCGCCCGGACAACGCCGCCGCTACGGCTGGTGAAGGTTTCGCGCCGGTGGCCTCCAGCTTGAGGGACTTCGACAGCGCCAGATCCAGGCCACCCCGCAGCGACGCGGCACCTGGCGGCCCGCCGTTCAGCCTTGCTGTCATCAACCGTCCAAAGATGACGTCGCGCGCCAGGGTCTGGGCGAGTTCGAAGGTCAGATGCGCTTGATCCGCCTGTCCGCTTTCGGCCTGGCAGAAGGCTCTCAGCCGCAGCCAATAGATATCGCCACGCCCCGATGTCAGTGCGCCGGAAATGGCGCATGCCCGCTGCACATTACCGGTCAGCAGTGCGGTTTCAGCGGTCGCCTGAGAGAGTTCCGGGCTGCGTTCCAGCCCTGAAGCCCCCTCAAGGACCCTTGCCGCGGCGGGAAGGTCCCCCAGCGCGATCAGGGCATTGGCACGAGCCCCGGTCAGGGCTTCATCGCGCGTCGAACCCGCCGGTCCCGGCGCACCGGTCGCCAGTATCCGGCGCGCCAGCTGGGACGCCGCCGGTGACAACGGCTTGACCGACAATAGCGGCAGGACGACGCGCGCCAACTCAACCGGCGTACCGCGCCACAGCTCCGACGGCAGTCCGGTCTCCCGCCCGGCCGTGGAAAAGGCGTCCGGCGCCGCCAGTTCGGTGACCTGCACCTGAGCGCGCAACGGGCTCGCCGACACGGCCATCAGGACCGCCAAAAGACCTTTTCGCCACATGTACACACCCTACTCCATCGCCTGCCGTTGGCGCGAGGCCGCAGCCTCGTGTAAAGCCTGCAGCGTTTATGGACCGCTACGAACCGCTTCGCCGCCGCACCATCGCACTCGTCGGCCTCATGGGGGTCGGCAAGTCGAGCGTCGGTCGACGCCTGGCCACCGCGCTGGGACTGCCGTTCCGCGACGCCGACACCGAGGTCGAGGCCGCCGCCGGTCGCACCATCCCGGAAATCTTCGCCGCGCTTGGCGAACCCGCCTTCCGCGACGGCGAGCGTCGGGTGATTGCGCGTTTGCTCGATGGGCCTGCAATCGTCATGGCGACGGGGGGTGGCGCGTTCATGAGCGTGGAGACGCGGCAACTGATCAAGGCGCGCGCGGTGTCGATCTGGCTGAAGGCCGACCTGGAGGTGCTGGCCCGCCGGATCGGTCGCAAGGAAACCCGGCCCCTGCTGATCGGCAAGGATCCTTTGAGCGTGCTGCGCGAACAGGCCGAGGCGCGCTATCCCACCTATGCCGAGGCCGATCTCGTCGTCGAAACTGGCGACGCCCCACACCATCTCACTGTCGCGGGCGTCATTGAGGCGCTGACCACCCACCTGAGTACACCCGAAGCATGAACCGCACGCTCCCCGTCGGCCTTGGCGACCGCACCTACGACGTCGTCGTCGGCAATGGTCTTCTGGACCAGGCTGGCCGGATGATCGCGCCGTTCCAGTCCCGGGGCCGCACGGCGGTGGTCAGCGACGAGACGGTCTGGGCCCTGCACGGCGCACGGCTGACCGCCGCCCTTGCCGCCGCCGGCATCGAGGCATTGCCGGTCATCGTCGCGCCAGGGGAACAGACGAAGAGCTTTGCGGGACTGGCCGACGTATCCGATCGCCTGCTGGCGCTGGAGCTGGATCGCGGCGATCTGGTAACCGCTTTCGGCGGCGGCGTGGTCGGCGATCTCGCCGGGTTTGCTGCGGCGATCTACAAGCGGGGCATCGATTTTGTTCAGATCCCCACTACGCTGCTGGCCCAGGTGGACTCATCGGTCGGCGGCAAGACCGCCATCGACACGGTCCGCGGCAAGAACCTGGTCGGCGCCTTTCATCAGCCGCGTCTGGTACTGGCAGACCTCGATGTGCTGGGCACCCTTCCCATCCGCGAGATGCGCGCCGGATACGCTGAGGTCATTAAGTACGGCCTGCTGGGCGACACCGTCTTCTTCGAGTGGCTGGAGGCCCACGGCCCGGCGGTGATCGCCCGCGTTGCAGCGGCGCTTTCCCACGCGGTGGCGCGTTCGATCGAAATGAAAGCCGAAATTGTCGCCGCGGATGAACGCGAACATGGCAGCCGCGCCCTGCTCAATCTCGGCCACACCTTCGCCCACGCCCTGGAGGCCGAGAACGGCTACGGCGAGGCGTTGCGACATGGCGAAGCGGTGGGCGCGGGCATGGCGCTGGCCCTGCGGTTCTCCGCCACGCTGGGGTTGATGTCCGGCCAGGATGCAGAGCGCGGGCGTCGCGCCATCGCCGGCGTAGGCCTGCCTACCCGGCTTGACGAGGTTCCCGGCCATCCGTTCCACGCCGGGCGGCTGGTCACCCACATGGCGCAGGACAAGAAGGCTGAGGGCGGTCGCCTCACCTTTATCCTGACCCGCGCGCTCGGTGACGCCTTCGTCGCGAAAGACGTCAGCGCGTCCAGCGTCCACAGTTTCCTGCTCTCGGAGGGCGCAACCCCTTGACCACGGTCCTGGCAACCTTGCTGGCGCTCGCGCCGACGCTCGTATTGCTGCTGACGGTCTCCGGACTGATTTCAGCCGCCGAGACCTCGATGACCGCCGCCTCTCGGGGCCGGATGCATCAGCTGGAGCGCGACGGCGACCGCGCCGCCCAGCGGGTCAATCGGCTGATCTCTGATCAGGAGAACATGATCGGCGCGATCCTGCTGTCGAACAACGTGCTCAACATCTTTGCGTCCGCCCTGACCACCGCCGTGCTCACCTCATTGTTTCCGCCGGGCTCGGTGGCAGGTCCCCTGATCGCGACAGGAGTCATGACGGTGCTGGTCGTGATCTTTGCGGAAATCCTGCCCAAGACCCTGGCCATCGCCCGCCCCGACGATGTGGCTCGCGCGCTCTCGATCCCGACCTACTGGACTGTCAGGATCTTCGGCCCCTTGGCGAGCGGCGCACAGTGGGTCGTGCGACAGACCCTGCGCCCCTTCGGCATCAAGCTGGGCATGGAGACCGACGTGCTGGCGGCGCATGAGGAAATCCGCGGCGCGGTGGAGTATCATCACTCCGAAGGCCTGGTGGAAACCGGCGACCGCGACATGCTGGGCGGCGTCCTCGACCTCGCTGAGATGGATGTCTCGGAAGTCATGGTCCATCGCCGTTCGATGATGACCGTGGACGGCGGGCAGTCGCCACGCCAGATCTTGTCCCAGGCGCTGGATTGTCAGCACACCCGGGTCCCGATCTATCGCGATGATCCGGAGAACATCGTGGGCATCCTGCACGTCAAGGACCTGCTTGGCGCGCTGGCGGCCAACGATGGCCGCATCGACGCGCTGGATATTCCGGCAATCCTGCGCGAGCCGTGGTTCGTGCCGGAAACCACCTCACTGAAGGATCAGCTGGCGGCCTTCCTCAAGGCCCAGAACCACTTCGCCGTGGTGGTTGACGAGTACGGCGCCATTCAGGGCCTGGTCACTCTGGAAGATATCCTGGAGGAGATCGTCGGCGAGATCGAGGACGAGCACGATGTCGTGGCGCCTGGCGTGAAGCCGACTTCAGGCGGCGCTGTCATGGTCGAGGGCAAGGTCACGATCCGCGACCTGAACCGCGCCATGAACTGGGAATTGCCAGACAATGAGGCGGTGACTGTCGCCGGCCTTTTGATCCACGAGGCCCAGTCGATCCCGGAAGTCGGCCAGACCTTCACGTTCCACCGCCACCGTTTTCATGTGGAAGCCCGCAAAGGCGCGCGGATCACCCTGCTGCGGGTCGAGCCATTGCCGACGCCCGACGACGACTGAAGGCGTCAACCTTCGCGGAAATAGGGTTCGACAGGACCCTGCAGCTTCATGGTCAGCGGGTTGCCGTGGCGATCCTTGGACGACCCCACCGACAACCGCACCCAGCCTTCGCTGACGCAGTATTCTTCGACGTTGGTCTTGTCCTGACCCTTGAAACGAACGCCGACGTTCCGCTGCAGGACGGCCTCGTCATAGAACGGGCTGTCGGGGTTGACGCTCAGGCGGTCGGGCAGGGTCGGGAGTGTCTCTTCGCTCATGGGCGAGCAGGTGCCATGCCGACAGCGCGTTAGCAAGCGGCGTGGAGGTCAGTGCGACAGGCGACTCGCCTCTGGAGGGAATCGAGTTTACAGGGCTTTCGTCGGACCTATATCATTGCTTCATAGGCCCCGCGGGGGGTCAATTCGGAGTTATCATCATGATGAAGTTCCTATGTGCGGCGGTCGCAGCGACCGCTCTGACGTTCGGCGGATCGGCCAATGCGGCGTTCCTGCCGTCGGGACCGCAACTGGACGTCTTTTATGGCACCGTGACCGGCGCCTGGGGCTGGACCGAGATCTATCGCGGCGGCTACGGCGAGCAGTTGACCTTCAACGATATGTTTGACGGCGCGGGCGCCTACATCATCCTCGGCGGCATTCAGGACGGTAGCGAGACCATCGATGTGCTGGCCGCAGTCAAGTACAGCGATTTCCTGACCGCCACAGGCCTCCATCAGACCAACCTCTTCAATGGTTCGGAATGGTACCTGAACGGCTCGTCGCTGGGGTTTGCCGGCGCGGGCGATTCGATCTTTCAACAGTCGGCCGACACCAACGGCTCGACGTCCTTTGGCGGCATCGGTGAGCGGGATCGCCTGAGCTGGCACACGCACGGCAACGACGGCTTTGGCCGTCCGACTAATGTCAACGGCGGCTGGCGCTCCGGCGACAACACCTTCCTGAACAGCGAGCCTTCGGGCTGGGACCGGGTGATCTTCACGTCCAACTCGGTCGGCGTGGTTCCGGAACCGGCGACCTGGGGCCTGATGATCGTCGGCTTCGGCGCGGCGGGCGCCAGCCTGCGCGCCAACCGCCGTCGGGCGCTTGCCGCCTAGGTCTCTCTGATCGGGTAGGTTGAAAAGGGGTCGGCGCGGGCAATCGCGCCGACCCTCTTCATTTGCGGTGCTGGGGGTCTTGAGGCGCCGACTGCGACTGGGCGCCTCCAGACTTTTCGCCAGCTTGGCCATCACCTCGGGCGTCAGGGCGCGGCCGTGGTCGGGATCGATCGACATCCCCTGAATGCTGACGCCAGCGAACAGCGTCCCGACCTCAGGGTCGCTCATGCGTTCCGACAGGCCGGGGAAATGCCTGTCCAACCAGGCGAGCATCCGGGCGTTCTGCATCAGGTCATGGATCGAGGTATGCAGGGTGTTTTTCACAGTGGCGGCCGACGGCGGCGACGGTTTCGGCTGTTGCGAGAACGCCGGTCCGGCCAGCAGCAATGGAATCAGAACAAGTGCCGACAGTCGCATGATGAAAGGTCTCCCAGACCCACACCAGCGCGGGACGCCGAACAACGGATTGCCAAGCCGGTTTCAACCCTGTTCAACAGTGGTGATGAAACTTGCCGCCGCCGCGCTTGCGGTCCTGCTCGCCTCCACACCGGTCATGGCCGAAAACATTCCAGCGCAACGCATCTTCGACAGCCCGGACATCTCCGGCCCCCGCGCACGCGGCGTGAAGCTGTCGCCGGATGGCAAGTCCGTGACCTACATCAAGACCCGCGCTGATGACCTCCGGATCACCGACCTGTGGATAGCCGAGGTGGCGGGAGGTGAGCCGCGCATGCTGCTGGACGGCAAGGCGCTGGCCCCGGCCGAGCGCGACCTGTCCGAAGCCGAGAAAGCCCGCCGGGAACGCCTGGGCGTGGCGACCCGGGGCGTCGTCGACTACGCCTGGGACAGTCTGGGCCGGGTGATCCTGGCGCCAGTCGAGGGCGACATCTGGCTCTATGATGTCAGCACGAAGACGGCCCGGCAGGTGACCAAAACTCCAGGCGACGAAATCGACGCCAAAATCTCGCCCAAGGGCGGGTTCGTTTCCTATGTCCGGGATGACAACCTCTTCATCACGCCGGTCGTCGGGGGCCCCGAGCGGGCCCTGACCGTGGGCGGAACGGAGCTCAAGAGCTGGGGCACGGCCGAGTTCATCGCTCAAGAAGAGATGAAGCGCTACACGGGCTACTGGTGGAACCCGGACGACCAGGCCATCGCCATCGCCTTCGTGGACCAGACCGGCGTCGACATCGTCGAGCGGCCCGAGGTCAACGCCACGGGCGCCAACGTGGTCCCGCAACGCTATCCGCGTCCCGGTCGCCCCAACGCGATCGTCGAGCTCTATATTCAGCCATTGACCGGCTCGCGCATCAAGGTGGATCTGGGAGAGAACCCGGACACCTACCTGGCACGGGTAAACTGGTCGAGGGACGGCAAGACCCTCTACGTCCAGCGCCAGACCAGGGATCAGCGCCGCCTCGACCTGCTGGCCATCGATCCCACAACCGGCAAGGGTCGGGTGATCCTGACCGAGATCGATCCACATTGGGTCGATCTTACCGAAGACTTCCAGCCCCTGACGGACGGCACGTTTCTGTGGACCTCGGAGCGGTCCGGCTACGTACATATCTATCACCATGGTGCCGACGGGCAGCTGATCCGGCAGGTCACCCAGGGGGACTGGCCGGTCGCCCAGATCGAGGGGGTGGATGAGGCGAAGTCCACCGTCATCTTCTCTGCATCCAGGGACACGCCAATCGAGAGCCGGGTGTACTCGGTCTCTTACGCCAGACCCGGCGCGCCCAAGGCCCTGACGCCAGCCGGTGGCCAATGGGGCGTGAGCGTGGCCCGTAGGGGCGGCGCATTCGTCGGCACCTATACCGATCCGAAAACCCCGCCGCAGACCGCCCTCTATCGGGCTGACGGAACCCGGGTGCGCTGGATTGAGGAAAACGCGCTGAAGGCGGGCCACCCCTACTGGCCCTGGGTCGCCAACCTTCGCGAGCCCACGTTCGGGACGACCAAGGCCGTCGATGGCCAGGACCTCTACTGGTCCATGCGTACGCCGCCAGGCTTTGATCCGGCCAGGCGCTATCCTGTTATCGTCCAGGTCTATGGCGGACCCAGCGCCCAGATGGTGCAAAAGGCCTGGAACTCGCCCGAGGACCAGATCCTGCTGGACGCCGGCTACATCCTGTTCGAACTGGACAATCGCGGCTCGGCCAACCGCAGCGCCACCTTCAAGACCACCATTGACCGCAAGATGGGCCAGTTGGAAGTCGATGACCAGATCGCCGGGGCCCGCTACCTGCAGACCCTGCCCTATGTGGACAAGGCCCGGATCGGCGTCACCGGCTGGTCCTATGGCGGCTACATGACCACGTGGCTGTTGGGAAACTATCCCGGGG
>JANNFM010000562.1:0-2218 GCA_031379795.1 Alphaproteobacteria bacterium | reverse complement strand
GGCTGGCAGCG
Source organism: Alphaproteobacteria bacterium (assembly GCA_031379795.1). Taxonomy (GTDB): domain Bacteria; phylum Pseudomonadota; class Alphaproteobacteria; order Caulobacterales; family Caulobacteraceae; genus Phenylobacterium. Next base: position 2,207 of record JANNFM010000562.1, on the reverse strand, counting down.
GGAGAGCGGCTGGGGCCGGTTCTGGCCGATCCGGCGATGCCGACGTGGCGGACGTTCCGGCACTGGCGGGCGGTCTACAGCTGGTTCGGGGAAGCGGTGCATCAGCAGATGCAGGTGAAGGCTGAGGCGCGGCGCGCGCGGTTGAAGGGGCGCTATCGGCCCTTTGATCCGGTGGTGGGCGAGCGGCTTTATCTTGCACTGTGTTCGGGGGCGAGGCTTCGGCCGCTGTTGGCGTCGGACCGGGCGTTTCCGTCGCTGGCGGTGCTGGCGCGGTGGCGGCGCGAGACCCCGGCGTTCGGGGCAATGATCGCCCATGCGCTGAACGCCTGGCGGCGCAAACGGGCGAAGGCCAGGACGCTGTGTACGCCGCAGATGACCGAGCAGATCAGGGACGGGCTGTTGACCGGCGGCTCGCTGCGCAGCCTGAGCCGGGTGCCGGGAATGCCATCGCAGTCGGCGATGTATGGCTGGGTGCGCGCGCGGTCGGACTTTGCCGAGGCGGTGGCGTCGGCGTGTGACGCGCGGCCGGACTGGTACGCCGACATGATCACCGATGCGTCCCGGGCGGCGCACCTGAACGGCGCCCGCGAGACGCGGCGGATCATCGGGCAGCTGTCGGCCCAGGAGACGCGGTTGCGCAAACGGCCCGGCTGGAAGCGGCGCCCCAGGACTGGGTAGGCGGTGCCTACAGCACCCGGTCCTGTAGCCACAGGATCGCCGGATAGACCGCCAGCCAGGTCCAGAAGAAGCGGTTGAGGCCGAAGAGACAGGCGTTGGCCAGGTGGAAGAGGCCGGCCAGCGTCAGGGCGGCGATCAGGCTGGGCCGGGTGATGAGGCTTATGGGGAAGGCCAGCTCCAGGGCGATGACGGCCCAGGCCAGGGCCTGCATGGCGCGGGGCCGGTCAGCCCAGCCGCGCAAGGCCTCGCTGACCGGATAGGCCGAGAAGCGGAACACGTCGGACAGGGCGCGGCCCGAGCGCCAGTCGGGGTTGATCAGCTTGACCCCGCCGGCGACGGCGTAGGACAGGGTCAGCTGCAGGCCCAGATAGCCGAAGGCGATCTCGCGCGCGGGCTGGGTGGGCAGAAGCTGGGCGGCGATGAGGGTCCAGAGCGCCAGCAGGCCCATGCGGTCGCTGCCGCCGTTGTAGGGGCCCTGGAAGCGGGTGAGGATCAGCAGCGACAGGCCGCCCATGGTGACCAGCGGCCAGGGCCGGGCGAAGCCCGCGATCACCAGCACACAGAGCAGGGTGCGCGCGGCGAACAGCCAGCGCTCGCGCCGGTCGCCGGTCATGTGCTCCAGGCCCTGCTGGATCAGGGCCAGGGCCAGCAGGATCTCGGTCAGGCGGACCGCAGCGTCCAGGGTCATGCGGCGACCAGGTCAGCGCGGCGGCGGGGCGGGGCGGTGAACAGGGTCTCGCGGACCAGGGCCTCGCCGTCGCGCCGCACGAACACCAGACGGAAGCAGAGCCAGGGCGCCAGCCGGGCGGCGCTTGGGGCGCGGGCCAGGTCGGCGGCGATGCGGCGGAAGATCTCGTCCTGGCTGTGGGCGGTGGGGTTATCGATCAGGCGCTCGGCGCAGCTGACCAGGAACAGGGTCTGGTTCCAGCGCGGGTTCCAGACCAGCCGCGCCAGCATCCGCCAGAGCGGGAGGTGCGCGGGCCGGGGGCGGAATTCCCGCCAGCTGTCAGGGGGCGCGGCGTCGGGTGCGGCGGCGAGCGCGTACTCGATCCGGGGCGAGGGCGCGATCACGTCGAAGAAATTCCAAGACGGGACCAGGGCCGGAAGGAGCAGCCTGACGGCCTTCAGCATGGTGCGCCACCCTGGAAGCGTTCGCCGCCGGGGGCAACCGTGCGGACATTTCGCGCGGCGGCGGAAATACTGGCGACATCATCGTGCGGGAGGGTAGTCTCACGTCAACGACAAGCTTTGGGGAAACGCTGCACGATGTCGACGATCTCTCACACCTCGTATCGAACCCGACCCCTGCTGCTGGCGCTGACGGCGCTGGCCCTGATGCAGGGCCCTGCCCTGGCGCGGACGGCGGACCCCAAGGTCTCGTCGATTGTGCGGGCCGATGCGGCCAGCCTGGGGTTTGATCCCGCCAAGCTGGATGTGGCGCGGCAGGGGCTGAAGGCCGACGTGGCCGCCGGCAAGATCGCCGGTGCCTATCTGCTGGTCGGGCGGCACGGCAAGGTGGCCTTCGAGGA
>JANNFM010000119.1:0-10809 GCA_031379795.1 Alphaproteobacteria bacterium | reverse complement strand
CACGGTACGCGCCATCCTGCGGGCGGGCACCTTCGAACTGACCAGTCGACCGGATGTTCCTACCGAAGTGGCCATCGATGAGTACGTCGAGGTGGCCAAGAGTTTCTTCGAGGGCACGGAGCCGGGCTTTGTGAACGGCGCGCTGGACGGAGTGGCCCGGGATGTCCGGCCTGGATGAATTCGGCGAGATCGCCCGCCTGTTCCGCCCGCTGACCCGGGGGGCGGTCGGTGCGTTTGACCTGATGGACGATGCGGCGGTCCTGCCCCAGCGACCCGGCTGCGATCTGGTCATCACCAAGGACGCCATCGTCGAGGGCGTGCATTTCCTGACGGGCGAGGACGCCGGGTTGGTCGGTCGGCGGCTGGCGCGGGTAAATCTCTCGGATCTGGCCGCCAAGGGCGCCGAGCCCTTCGCAGCGTTTCTGGCCGTGGCCTGGTCGGATCGTTTTGACGAGACTGCACGCGCGGCGTTCGCGGGCGGGCTGGGTGCCGACCTGAAGGCCGCCGGCGTCAGCCTGATGGGCGGCGACACGGTCGCGACCCCTGGCCCCTTTACGGCCAGCCTGACCGCCCTGGGTTGGGTGCCCGAGGGGCGGATGGTCCGGCGCGCCGGGGCGCGGGCAGGCGACCGCCTCATGGTCAGCGGCCACATCGGAGATGGCTGGCTGGGTCTGGCGGCAGCGCGGCGCACGATCGCGGACCCCGACGGCTATCTGGAGGGTTGTTACCGCCTGCCGTCGCCGCGCCTCGATCTCGCCCGGACGGTTCTGGAGCATGCCACGGCTGCGGCTGATGTGTCGGACGGGCTGATCGCAGACGCCGGCAACATCGCCGCAGCCAGTCAGGTCAGGCTGATCCTGCAGCTGGATCAGGTGCCGATCTCGGCGGCGGCGAAGGTGTGGTTGCTGGAACAATCCGACCCGGCGGCGGCGCGCATAGCCCTGGCCAGCGGCGGTGATGACTACGAAATCGTCGCGACGTCTGCGGTTGCGCTACCCGGGTTCACGGTGATCGGCGAGGTCATCGACGGGCTGGGCGTCGATGTGCGCTTTGGCGGCGCTTCGGTTGACCCCGGCGTCGGGGGTTGGCGTCACGGTTGAGCGGATCGGGAAGCGGTTTGGGAGACGGCATTTGCAACAGCCAAACGTGATCATCATTCTGGCCGACGATCTGGGGTTCGGCGACCTCGGGTGCAACGGCGGGACGCACATCCGCACCCCCCACCTGGATCGCATGGCAGCGGAGGGGGTCCGGTTTACAGACTTCTACGCGTCGGCCAACGTTTGCACGCCGTCGCGGGCCGGCTTGCTGACAGGCCGCTATGCCATCCGATCCGGGCTGGCGCATGAGGTCATCCAACCCGGTGACACCACAGGCTTGCCGCGCAGCGAGATCACCATCGCCCAGGCCTTGCAGCCGGACTATGCAACGGCCCTCTTCGGGAAGTGGCATCTGGGGCATGTGGCGCCGCACTGGCCGCCCACGGCCTACGGTTTCGACCGCTTCTTTGGCCTTCGATACAGCCACGATATGCGCCCGCTCGCGCTCTACGAAGGTGAATGCGACGCGGTCGAGGCGTTGCCGGGCCGCCCCGACCTTTCGCGACTGACACGCCAGTTCTTCGACAAGACCGAGGCCTTTGCCGAAGCGCATCGTGATCGCCCCTTTTTCGTGATGCTGGCCCTGACCGCGCCGCATATTCCCTTGCGACCAAACCCCGACGATCTGACCGGATCAAACGCGGGCGATTACGGCGAAGTCGTCGAGGAAATCGACACCTGCGTCGGACGACTGCTGGCGCGGTTTCAAGCGTTGGGACTCGATGACAACACGCTCGTCGTCTTCACGTCTGACAACGGTCCCTGGTTCGAGGGCTCGACCGGGCCGTTTCGGGACCGCAAGGGCGGGTCTGCCTGGGAGGGCGGGTTCAGGGTGCCCTGTGTCGCCCGGATGCCGGGTCGCGTTGCGCCAGGCCTGGTGGCCCGTGGGCTGGCCAGCAACCTGGATCTTCTCCCCACAGTGCTGGGCCTTGCGGGTCTGCCGTTGCCGGGGGTGGAACTGGACGGTCGGGACCTGTCCGCGATGCTCACAACAGGTGAGGGCGAGGGGCACGAGGAAATCCTGCTGTTCAACAACAACCACGTGGCCGGAATTCGCACCGCCCGCTGGAAGCTGGTGGCGCGTTCCTACTACCGGACCTTCGACGCGCCGCTCGACGGACTTCCGCTGCTTTTCGATATGCAGGCCGATCCTGGCGAGAACTACAGCGTCGCGCGCAACCATCCGGAAGTTCTGGCGGATATGAGATCACGGTTGGCGCGGGCGCGGGCCAGATACGAACCCATGGTCCACAACTTCCCGCCGCATATCGCCCCGGCCAGCGCTGCCGACCACCCCGACTAGACGAAGTCGAAGCGCACCGCAGATCGACCGAAATCAAGCGACACGCGTTCGAACTGGCTGAGCAGGTCGATGCCGATCACCAGGGCCGGGACGTCCTTGAGGCCCCAGACGTCGAACACATGCATGTTGGCGTAGGTCACCGGCACATTGCCCAGACGCAGGCCGCCAAGTCGCAGGAACGGCAGGAACACAGACTCGCCGGTGAAAGACTCGCCCGCCAGCGTTTCCATACGGACGAACTCGGTTTCCTGTCGCGCGCCTCCCTTGTTGGCCGCGTCCTGTTGGCGGACCAGGTCGCGAAGGGCCCGGTTGCAAAGCGTGCCTTGCGCGCCGGAATCGATAATGGCGCTGATCGGCTTGCCGTTGAGATCGGCGTCCACGATGGTCAGCTGGCCGTTGCGCCGACGGGCCGGCACCACGACAACGCGGCCCGGCTCATCGCGGTCGGAGCGCGACTTGGTGATTTCCATGTGCCGGTCTTTGAAGTCCAGCGTCAGGCGCTGGCCCTTCAGCCAGTCCACGCCCAGCACACCATCAATCTCCGTCGCCGAGATCGGCAGGGATGGCGCGCGGACATTGCGGCGATCCCTCGGGCCGATCTGCAGGAGATCCAGATGGACGATGGGGCGGGAGCGCACGCCGACGACCGTATGGACCTGGGCCTGTTCCACCGACTTCAGGTTCAATCGATCCGCAAGACGACGCGAGACGCAGCTGATGTTGGCGCCGGTATCCAGCAGGAAATTGAACGGGCCCTGACCGTTGATATGCACCGGCGCCATCATATGCTCGCTACGGCTTTGGCTGGTGCCGAGCTTGGTTGCGGGTTCGTCGGTGTCAGGCAATTCGGTCTGAACCGTCTCAATGACCTCGGTCGCCGATGCCCGGGTAGCGAGAAGCGACAGAGCGGAGGTCGACATCAGGCCGACAGTGGCACTTCGACGGGTCGGAGACATGAGATTTGCGCCCCTTGATCCAGTTGTTCTTGGCATAGCACTGTTCTGACGGCCCGACCATGAACCCGCCGTCGGCAACCATCTCTCAATCCATTACGGTGAAACCTTGGCGCATGATGCGCCACCACCTGATTCTCTCCGCCTTCGCCCTGCTGGTCGCAATGGCCGGGCCGTCCCATTCCGCCGAGGAAAAGAAAGAGGCCAATCGCGACGTCGGCCAGTACGTCGACCTTCGGACGGTCGGCTTGCCAATCGTCTCGAACGGCCAGCTGGTGAACTATGTGTTCGTCTATGTGCGGATCAATCTGACCACTTCCGCCAACGTCTCGAAGCTTCGGGAGATGGAGCCGTTTTTCCGTGACGCGCTAGTCCGATCCGCGCACCGTCAGCCGTTCACGCTGCCCGCCGATCTCGGCAAAGTGGATGCCCCCCGGCTCTCCGCAACGCTGATGCGAGACGCAATCGCAATCGCCGGACCGGGGCAGATACGCTCCGTCGTCGTGACGTCGCAGGCCTCTCGTCGCCGTATGATCACGCCTCGGGCCAGCACCTGACTGCCTTTTCGCGCGAGGGCAGGTTGCGTGACCCGGTAAAACCCGAGTAGTTTCCGCCGTCTTTCCGGGGCGCACTCCTGCGCCTACGGCAATTTGGGGAAACGCGGGGGAGTTGAGAGCCCAATTGACGCCGTCACTCACGGACGTCGTAAGGCCTCATCCACGCGATCGCATAGGGGCGATTAAATCATGGGTTCTGTACTACCGTTGGTCATCGGGGCCGGCGTTCTGGCGGTGCTTTACGGCATCCTTCAGACCGTTTCGCTTTTGCGATCCTCACCGGGCAATGCCCGCATGCAGGAAATTGCTGCCGCCATTCAGGAAGGGGCTGAGGCCTACCTGAAGCGCCAGTACACCGCGATCGGCATCGTCGGCGTCGTGGTGCTTGCGATCCTTTACCTGCTGATCGGCAGTTACTCGGCCGCCGGCTTCGTCATCGGCGCTGTGCTGTCGGGCGCAGCGGGCTTCGCCGGCATGTTGATCTCGGTCCGCGCAAATGTGCGCACCGCGCAGGCGGCGTCGGAAAGCCTGGCCAAGGGCCTGAAGCTGGCCTTTACGTCCGGCGCGATCACGGGCCTGCTGGTGGCCGGCTTCGCCCTCATCGGCGTCGCGGGCTACTATGCCTACCTGACCGGCCCGCTGGGTCTGACCCCGTCAGATCGTCACGTCATCGACGGCCTGGTATCGCTGGGCTTCGGCGCATCGCTGATCTCGATCTTCGCCCGCCTGGGCGGCGGCATCTTCACCAAGGGTGCTGACGTCGGCGGCGACCTGGTCGGCAAGCTTGAGGCCGGCATTCCCGAAGATGACCCGCGCAACGCGGCCACCATCGCCGACAACGTGGGCGACAACGTCGGTGACTGCGCCGGCATGGCCGCCGACCTGTTTGAAACCTATGCGGTGACCACGGTGGCCACCATGGTGCTGGCGGCGATCTTCTTTGGTGGAACCGCGATGCTGGGCAACGTCATGTTGCTGCCGCTCGCGATCTGCGGCGTTTGCATCATCACCTCGATCATCGGCACGTTCGCCGTGCGACTGGGCAAGAGCGGCTCGATCATGGGCGCGCTTTATCAAGGCCTGATCGTCACCGGCGTGCTCTCGGCCATCGCCTTGTACTTCCTGATCCCCTCGCTGGTCACCGAGGACCTGACGGTCAATGGCAAGACGTTCAATGCCATGGCGCTGTTCTATTGCTCGATGGCGGGTCTGGTGATCACGGCGCTGATCGTGATGATCACCGAGTACTACACCGGCACCAACTTCCGCCCGGTGAAGTCGGTGGCGCAAGCCTCTGTCTCCGGCCACGGCACCAACGTGATCCAGGGTCTGGCCATGAGCCTCGAGTCCTGCGCGCTTCCCGCGCTGGTGATCATCGTCGGCATCATTGTCACCTATAATCTGGCGGGTCTGTTTGGCATCGCCATCGCCACGACGGCCATGTTGTCGCTGGCGGGCTTCGTTGTCGCTTTGGACGCCTTTGGTCCGGTCACAGACAACGCTGGCGGTATCGCCGAAATGGCGGGCCTGCCTCCGGAAGTGCGCGTCACCACTGACGCGCTCGACGCCGTGGGCAACACGACCAAGGCCGTCACCAAGGGCTATGCCATCGGTTCGGCCGGCCTGGGCGCGCTGGTGCTCTTCGCCGCCTACACTGAAGACCTGAAGTACTTCGCCGCCAACGCAACGCCCGGTTCGTTCTTCGATGGTCTGGGTGCCGTGGCGTTTGATCTGTCCAACCCCTACGTCGTGGTGGGTCTGCTGTTCGGCGGCCTGCTGCCTTTCCTGTTCGGCGGCATGTCGATGACCGCTGTTGGCCGCGCCGCGCAATCGGTTGTGGTCGAGGTTCGTCGGCAGTTTCGGGAAAACCCCGGGATCATGACCGGCGAGGTGAAGCCCGAGTACGGCCGCGCCGTCGACATTCTGACCAAGGCCGCGATCCGGGAAATGATCATCCCGAGCCTGCTGCCGGTCGTGTCGCCGATTGTGCTGTTCTTCATCATCAACGCCATCGCTGGCAAGGTTGACGCCTTCGCCTGCGTGGGCGCGATGTTGATGGGCGTGATCGTTACGGGCCTGTTCGTCGCCATCTCGATGACCTCGGGCGGCGGTGCCTGGGACAACGCCAAGAAGGTGATCGAAGAAGGCTTCACCGACAGTGCTGGCGTACTCCACGGCAAGGGCTCCGACGCCCACAAGGCTGCCGTGACCGGCGATACGGTCGGTGACCCCTACAAGGACACCTCAGGCCCCGCCGTGAACCCGATGATCAAGATCACGAACATCGTGGCGCTGCTGCTGCTGGCGGTCCTGGCCGCTCACTAGGTATCTGCGACAAAAACAACGACGCCCCGGAGAGCGATCTCCGGGGCGTTTTTGCGTTTCACGTCTCGTGAAGGGGAGCGGAAATCTTACCGCCTGTCGCCAGGCCTTGAGCCGGGAACGCCCTGGTCTTCCTGGGGCAGCAAGCCACCGCGACCAACGCTGCCCAAAAGTTGTTCCAGGATCGTCATCTCGCGGCCGCGCGTAGGCGTTTCGCGGTTGTTGAAGGCGATCACCTTGCCATCTTTCAGCGTATAGGAATTTACGATCTCCACCATCTCGCTGTCCTTGTTGAAGGCGATAGCGGTGATGTCGCGCGCGGTCACTTTCGGCTTCTGGAACGCGATCCGCTCCTTCACCTGGTTCACATAGAACCAGACGTTCGGATCAAAGGTCGAGGTCGCCGACGGCGACCCAAGCTTGGCCCGGACTGTCGACTTGGTGTCTGTGCCGATGACCACGTCCTTGGGGTTCGAATCAATCGCCTGAAAGCCTGAGTAGCTGGTAATCGGCGTACAAGCGGCGAGCCCGGCGGACGCGAGGAGCGTGGCGGCGAGGGCGGCAGTGGCGGCGCGTCTGAACATTGAAGCTTTCTGCGGGCTCGTAGCGGGATCTGATAGAGAGGCTTTGACCTATCCTTGGCCGGGCCTTAGTTCAATGCCGCCCTTTACAGGGCGCTCGGGGCGAAATCGAGGCCATCCATGTTGAAGCATCTTTTCAAGCCCAGACCCGCCGCCTTGGCCGGTGCGTCGCTCTATGAGCGGGTGGTCGCCCAGGCGCGGTCACCACAGCTGTACGCTGATCTCGGCGCGCCCGACACCACCGAGGGGCGGTTCGAGATCTACAGCCTCCATGTCTACCTACTGCTTGAACGTCTGAAAGAGCAGGGACCCCAAGCGGCCGAGACAGCCCAGGCGCTTCTCGACACCTATCTCTCGGCTCTGGACAATACTTTGCGGGAGATGGGGCTGGGCGACGTCGGCGTCGGTCGGCAGGTGCGCAAGCTTGGCGAGGCGTTCTATGGCCGCGTTCGATCTTATGAAGTCGGGTTGGCGGCATTGCCGGATACGACGGTGCTGGAGGCCATGCTGATCCGGACGGCGTATGCCGGCGCTGATCCGACGTCTGCGCCCCGTCTTGCAGGCTACATCGTTCGACAGCGCGCGGCGTTGGCCGTCCTGCCGTTGGACGATCTGTTCGCGGGCAAAGTGACCTGGGCCGACCTATGACGCCGGTCTGGCCGCGAACGCTCAAACTGCACGAACTGGGGCATGGCCCGGTCAGCATGCGGCTAGCGCCGGATCCTGAAGCTCGCGCCACGATCGCCCGGCAGCTTGGACTTGAAAGCCTTGCGGCCCTGACGGCCGAGATTACCGCGTCGGCCTGGTTTGACGGCGTCGAACTCACCGGATCGTTCCGGGCCGATGTTGAACAGATCTGCGGGGTAACGCTGGATGCGTTTGAACAGCCGGTCCAGGGCACGGTGTTCGTCCGTATCGTGCCACCCGGCAGCCCGCACGCAGAGCAGCCTGAGGGCGGAGATCTGGAGCTGGATTCAGACGCACCGGATTCGCCGGATATCCTGGTCAACGACGCCGTCGATGTGGCGGGTTACGTCGTTGAACATCTGGCGCTGGAACTCGATCCGTTTCCCAGGAAGCCGGGTGCAAAGTTCGAATTCGAGACTCCGAACGCGGAAATGTCGCCGTTTTCGGCCCTGCAGGTGCTCCGCGCACCAAAGGCTTAGTTTCCACTGCGCAATGTCCCGGAGTATGGTCACGCCGATTCCGGCATCCAGCCGCGACCGGTTCCATTCGAATTTGCGTTTGTTCGAAGCTGGAAACGGTCCCAAGCACAGGTCGTGCGATCCCGTGTGGCGATCGGACGGGGGACGAAAGCGGCGATTTGACCCAGCCACCGGTGATATCCATTGACGTGATGGGCGGCGACCACGGGCCGTCCGTCATCATTCCCGCTTGCGCCCGTGCGCTCGCAGTCTTGCCGACGGCGCGCCTGATGCTGCATGGGGATGAGGCCGCGATTCGCGCCGAAATCGCCCGCCACTCCGACCTGTCGGCCAGGTGCGACATCCGTCATTCCGACCGCACGATCGCCATGGACGAAAAGCCCGCGCAGGCCATGCGGCGGGGCAAAGGTACGTCGATGTGGAACGCCGTCGAGGCGATCCGTGAAGGCCACGCGATCGCAGCGGTGTCGGCCGGCAACACTGGCGCCTTGATGGCGATTTCCAAGTTCATCTTGCGGATGAGTGCCGACCTGGATCGTCCGGCCCTGGTAGCCAGTATTCCAAATGCCAAAGGCTTGACCACATTCCTGGATGTAGGGGCTAACGTCGACTGCAACGCGGCGCGCCTGGTCGAGTTTGCGATCATGGGCGAGGCCTATCACCGCGCCGCCCATGGCGTGGCGCGGCCGACTGTCGGATTGCTGAACGTAGGCTCCGAGGAGATGAAGGGCCACGAAGAGGTGCGTGAGGCCAACCGCATCCTCCGCGAGGGTGTGATCGATCTGGACTACCGGGGTTTCGTCGAGGGCGACGATATCACCGCCGGCACGGTTCAGGTGGTGGTCACCGATGGCTTCACGGGCAATGTGGCGCTGAAGGCCATGGAGGGCGCCGCGCGATTTATGTACGACGAACTGCGAAACGCCCTGACGTCGGGCCCGATCGCCAGCCTTGGCTTCTTGCTCGCGCGCCCGTCCTTGCGGCGGTTTCGAGACAAGATCAGCCCGCCCCCTGCGGCGCCACTGCTCGGTCTGAACGGGCTGGTGCTGAAGTGTCATGGCGGCGCTGACGAGCGGGACTTCGCCAATGCCATACGGGCCGCAGCCGAGGTGGCGCAAAGCGGTTTTGCGGCGGACATTGAAAAGAACATGAGGCGTCTGCCGGGTGCTCTGGCGCCCGCGACGCCCGCGTCTTCGGATGGAGCCGCCTGAAGTGACCAAAGTCGTGCGGAGTGTCGTGACCGGTGTGGGTGGTTATCTGCCCGACCGCCTGGTGACCAACGAAGAGCTCTCGACCCGCGTTGACACCACTGACGCGTGGATCCGTGAACGGACCGGCATCCGCCAACGCCATCAGGCCGCCGACGATCAGCCTGTCTCGGACCTCGCGGTGGAAGCCGCCCGGCGCGCCCTGACGGCGGCGGGCAGGACCCCTGCGGACGTCGATCTGATCATTGTGGCCACCACCACGCCGGATCTGACGTTTCCTGCGGTGGCCACCATCGTCCAGCGCAAACTGGGCTGTCCTATCGGGATCGCCTTTGACGTCCAGGCCGTATGTTCGGGGTTCGTCTATGCGCTATCGGTGGCCGACGGCTTCGTGGCCCGCAACCGGTCAAAGTGCGCCCTGGTGATCGGGGCCGAGACCATGACCCGGCTGATGGACTGGACCGACCGCACCACCTGCGTGCTGTTTGGTGACGGGGCAGGCGCCGTCGTGGTTGAGCCACAGGACGGAGAGGGCACCACGGCGGATCGTGGCCTGCTGGGTTTTGCACTGCGGGCCGACGGCACCAAGCAGGACCTGCTCTATGTGGACGGCGGGGTTTCGACCAACCGCCAGACCGGCCATCTGCGCATGCTGGGCAATCAGGTGTTTCGCCACGCCGTCGTCAATATCTCCGAGGCCGTCACCGCGGCGGCGGCGGATGCGGGCATCGAGGTCTCCAGCGTCGACTGGTTCATCCCGCACCAGGCCAACCAGCGCATCCTTGAGGGCGTCGCCAAGCGCCTGGGGATCGACGAGAAGAAGGTGATCTCGACCGTCGCCATCCATGCGAACACCTCTGCGGCGTCGATTCCGCTCGCCCTGGCGCATGGCATAGGGGATGGCCGCATCAAGCCGGGTGACCTGCTGTTGCTGGAAGCGATGGGCGGCGGCTTGACCTGGGGCGCTTGTGTTCTACGACTTTGAGGTCGGCAGGCGTGAAACAGCCGACGCAACGCTTGAAGTCTTTGTCGCAATGAGACAATCAAGACGAATGAACGACACTGCGATGGGGCCAAAACCATGAGCGCGACGGTAACGCGGGCGGATCTGTGCGAGTCCGTGCATGAACAGGTCGGCCTGACCCGTCAGGACTCCTCCGAGTTGGTGGAGCGCGTGCTGGAACTGATGTGCGTGGCGCTGGAAAACGGCAAGCAGGTCAAGCTCTCGGGTTTCGGCGTGTTTCAGGTTCGATCCAAGCGCGCACGCATGGGTCGCAACCCCAAGACCGGCGAGGCCGCCGCCATTGATCCGCGCCGGGTGATCGGTTTCCGAGCCTCGCAGGTCATGAAAGCGCGGGTTGATCGCGCGCTGTCCAAGTAAGGGCGGTGCGCTCGCGTGGCCAAGGGACCCGAAGCCTTTCGAACCATCTCTGAAGCCGCCGATGAGCTGGGGGTGCCGCAGCATGTGCTGCGCTTCTGGGAAACGAAGTTCAGTTTCATCAAGCCGATGAAGCGGGCCGGCGGACGGCGGTTCTATCGCCCTGCCGATATTGTGATTCTGGCCGGTGTTCGCCGCCTGCTCCATGACGACGGCTACACGATCAAGGGCCTGCAAAAAC
>JANNFM010000531.1:0-3622 GCA_031379795.1 Alphaproteobacteria bacterium | reverse complement strand
AAACAGAGTGTTATTCTGTAAGGGGAATCGACCCCTCATCCGACCTGCTACGCAGGCCACCTTCTCCCACAAGGGGAGAAGGCCGCGCACCCAATTCATTGATATATATACAATTTATACGATGTGTGAATCCGATAGCCCGCTTGCGGGGGAGGTGGCAGCGAAGCTGACGGAGGGGGCGCTGCCGGTGCACGGCTCTTCGGCGACGTTTCATACCCGGCTTGACTGAATATACCCATATTGGTATAATTTCGTAGAATGGCCAAGTCACCTTCAGCCAAGCTGGAGAAACCCGTTCATTGGGTGGGTTCCTCGAAGGCGGACCTGCTTGCCCTTCCTGACGAGGTCGTGAGCGAGATGGGTTACGCACTGGGCGTCGCTCAGCTGGGCGGCAAACACCCGTCGGCCAAGCCCTGGAAAGGTGACGGGCCGGGGTGTTCGAGATCGTGGAGAGTTTCGACGGCGATGCCTATCGTGCGCTCTACACAGTGCGATTCGAAGGCGTGATCTATGTGCTCCACGCCTTCCAGAAGAAGTCGCCCTCCGGAAAGAAGACGGCGCGGATTGACCAGGACAAGGTGGCCTGGCGCCTCAAGGTAGCTCGGGATCACTATGAAAAGCATCACCAACACGGCTCAAATGACAAGGCAGGCAGACATGGCGGATAACCTCACCGAGGGAACCAGTAGCGTCTTCGCCGATCTTGGCCTGCCGGACGCCGCCGACCGCCAGACCAAGACCCGCCTCGCCATGCAGGTGAACGCGCTGCTCAAGGCGCGACGCTTGAAACAGACGGACGCGGCGACCCTTCTTCACGTCCCGCAATCAAAGATTTCGGCGCTTGCGAACTACCGGCTCGATCACTTCTCCGTCGAGAAGCTGATGAGCTTCCTGAACCTGCTCGATCACGACGTTGAGATCGTCATCCGGCCCCGACGCGACGGTGTTGGCCATACGTCGGTATTTGCCTTGAGTTGAGGTTGGGCCTCGCACGATCTGGAGGACTATCACTGCTGGCCATCACCATGCACCCCTCGCTTGCGGTCCATCCTGGCGACTGGCTGAAGAGCGAAGTTGTCGATCCCCACGGTGTCAGCATCAACCGCCTTGCGGCCAGCTTCCACGTGACCCGCCAGACGCTCAGCAACCTGTTCAACGGCCATACCTCCCTGTCGGCCGACATGGCGATCCGGTTCGAAAAGGCGTTTGGCATCAAGGCTGACACGCTGATGCGGGTGCAGATTGCGTTCGATCTGGCGCAGGCCCGCGCGCGGTCTGACGAGATTGTGGTCGATGAGATTGTCGTCGCGGCCTGAGGCGATCGCGAGCACGTGGCTGACGGGGATGGGCAGGGTGTCGCCGGAACTCACGACGGCGCGAAGTATCACCCTTCTCTCGGAAGGGGAGAAGGGCACCACTTCACCGTCCCGGCGGGCCGCTGGCGGCGCGGAGGTCAAGAGAGCAAACAGCGAACATAATCGAGCGTTGCGCAAGGGGCATGGCGCGGCGCCGCGCCATTGCGGTCCGGCAGGCGATGTCCGAAGATCGCCGTTTCGGGGGAGAAACACATGCGCAATTCCATCGGGCTGCTTGCGGCGCTTTCCATCGCCCTGGCGGGCTGTTCCCAGCCCCCCGCCGCGCCGCCGCCTGCGGCCGCTGTCGACGTGAAGGCCATCGAGGCCCAGGCCCACGGCGGCTATGTGGCCGCCATCAACAGCAACGACGTCGAGACCCTGATGGCCGATCTGACCGACGACGTGGTCTATCAGGCGCCCGGCGCACCGGAAGTGGTGGGCAAGGCCGCCGTGCGCGCCTGGGTGGCCGACTATTTCGGCGCCTACACGGCCAACTGGGAAAAGACCTCGATCGGCTTCACGGTCGCCGGCGACTGGGCGTTCGAGCGCTACACCTACAAGTCCACCGACACCGACAGGAAGACCGGCGCGGTGACGACCGACGTGGGCAAGGGCGTGAATGTCTACCGGCGCGGCGCGGACGGGACATGGCGCGTGGCGGTGGATGGGTGGAGTTCGGACAAGCCGGCGGGGTGAGGGGGGGGTAAATCCCATCGCGGTTGCGGCGCAGTTCTTCACGGGCGGGCGAGGCGCGAGTGTCGCTCAAAAGCGGGGGCTGTTGGACCTGTAACCGGATTGCTGCGCTGGCCATCTGAAACAGGGTCAACATTTTGATGGCCCCGCCGTTTGAGTTGGTCACCATCACATCATCGGATAGCTTGGCCTAATGGCGACACGCCCACGGTCTCATCAGCTTGAAGATCTCTCCCGGAAGCGGTTTCGTGATCTGCTGCCGGACGCCTGGGTCATCCGCGAACTTAGCCATGACTATGGCGTAGATTGTGAGGTCGAGGTTTTCTCGGAAGAGGGTCAGTCAACGGGGCTCGTGTTTTTGGCTCAGCTGAAGGCGACCGACTCGCCAGCTTCCGCTGATCGTGTGCGGATGACGCGCGATCAACTCAGCTATCTCAAAGAACAGGATGCCCCCGCCGCCATCTTTCGTTTTTCCAGCACCGACAGTAGCTGGCGTTGGAGTTGGATTTTTGATCCGAACGTGACTCGCGCCGACAGCAGCGGCAGGACCACTACGGTTAAATTCTTAGGCGAACACATATGGCGCGACAGCGATCCGGCCAAGATCAAAGCGACGCTTGAGGCTCATCGCGCGCTGCGTTCACCCTCGCCGCGAGATCGTATCGCGCTAGTCTGCGCCGAGGGGATGCCTAAGCGCACCCAGTTCAAGATCGACGAAGCCTTGCACAGCATCGCCGACGACATCGATTGTTTTGTGCTTGAACCAAGCGAGGATGTGGTCCTCAAGATCGAGGTTGGCACGGAGGGCGAGCAACTCCGAATTGCACTCGACAGGATCGCGAGCGGCAAAATTGCGTTCCCTGACGCATGCGACCTGAAACCAACGCTTCTATACGGCTTGATCGGCGTGCTGCGCAGAGCCCGTCTTCATTTTCAAGCCGGGATGGCAGCAAGGTTGGCGCTAAGCGAAGGTCTGACGACGGCATTGCGGCCGTTGGCGGCCGATGCTTCGACAAGCCTGATCACCGACCCACTAGCGGCAGCTGAGCTTGCTGTGGCCAACGGTCTAGCTGATGAGCATGATCCCTATTGGGTGTGCATCTATCACGAACTCATTACCGCGCCTGCACCTCGAGAGCGACGGCGCGCGGGCGTTGAACGATTCAACGAGGCCGCACTTGATGCAGCGAGGAAGACAGGCATCTCCCGCACCGAAGCCGCGGTTCGATACAACATGGCTAGCAGTTGCCTGAGCGCAGGCGACCGCCACGGGGGCCTTCGGCATCTCAACGCCGCTAGGCGGCTCCGGCCTGCCTATATGGCGTCGGGTTACTTCTTGGCCGATATCGGGCGGGCCCTTTACGGCAATGCAAGGTATCGCAAGGCAGCTGATTTCTACCGCCGCGCTTACGATCTGGAGCCAGGATCTGGCATTAAGCAGTACCTAGCCGATGCGTTGATGCTCGGCGGGCTACTTGCCGAAGCCCACACCTTGTACATGCAACTCCATGAGGAAGTGGATGACGCAGCAATTTCCGAAGTCGTCCTGAAGGCTACCCTCTGCTCTGCGATTC
>JANNFM010000468.1:0-1901 GCA_031379795.1 Alphaproteobacteria bacterium | reverse complement strand
GAGCACGTCGGCGCGCGTCGGACGGACCACTGCGCCGCCTGACCGAGGTCCAGGCCCGGCAATATGACGAAGACGGCTACTTCCTGCTGGAGGGTGCGTTCAGCGCCGACGAACTGTCCGCCGTTCGCGACGCCATCGACCCGATAGAACGCGAGGGCGAGGAAATCCTGCGCCAGCGCGATGGCGGCAAGACCTTCATCGCCAAGGCTGACGCCATCACCTTCACCATCCATCTGGTCAAGCAGTCACAGGTGCTGAAGGACTTCAGCCTCCACCCGGTATTCCGCGACATCGCCCACGACACCCTGGGGCCCGGCGCCAGGCTCTATTGGGATCAGGCGGTCTACAAGAAGCCTGGCAATCCCGAGGAATTCCCCTGGCATCAGGACAACGGCTACACCTTCACCGAGCCGCAGCAGTACCTCACCTGCTGGGTGCCGCTGAACGACGCGACGCTGGACAACGGCTGTCCCTGGGTGGTGCCGGGCCTGCACCGCATGGGCACGCTGCACCACCACCTGACCCCACTTGGTCTCGAGTGCCTGAACGATCCCGAGGGCGCCATTGCGGTTCCCGCCAAAGCTGGCGACGTGGTGGTGTTTTCGTCACTGACGCCGCATCGGACAGGTCCCAACGTCACCAGCGAAACGCGGAAATCCTATATCCTGCAGTACGCGCCGGACGGCGCTGTCGTCCACACCCCCGACGGAGTCGTGGCTCCGGCTAACGATCCGGATCGGCAGTTCCACGTGGAGTCTGCCTAGAACCTGGCGCTGAGTTCCACCGAAACCTGGCGCGGCTCGTTCAGGATGCTTCCATCAAAGGCATTGGGTCAAGATTCGACGGCTGACAAGCCGCGGGCTCATCTCGTTCCGGCATGCGGAATCAGGCCACGACAGGACTGGCCCGCCACGAAATCCTGACGCTATAGTCTGTCCAACAACGGGGGAGACGTTGAGATGACGAAGGCAAGGGCGAACGCCCTGCGGTACGTCGCACCGGCCGTGGTGGTGGGGGCTCTGATCGCCGGGGCGGCGATCGGCGCGCAGATGGTGTCAAAGCCGAAGGTTGTGGCGACGGCCGGCCAGCCCACCGCAACGAACGCGCAGCCAGCCGCCCGCCTTCCCGGCTACAATGAGGACCGTAACGCCTACTACGGCGACCTTCACGTCCACACCTATCTCTCCAACGACGCCTACATCTTCAACCTGCGCCGCACGCCGGACGACGCCTACCGGTTCGCCCGCGGCGAGGCGATCGGGCACGCCAGCGGCTACACTGTGCGCCTGGCAGGCGGGCCGCTGGACTTCGTCGCCGTGACCGACCACGCCGAGTTCCTGGCGGCGGTCCGCGAGGCGGCGACCGAGGGGACGCCGCTGCACGACCTGGAATTCAGCAAGGGGTTGTTCAGCCCCGATCCGGACGAAATCCAGAAGGCATTCACCCGGATGGGTCAGGCGCGCCGCAGCGGAACCCTGCCCAAGGAATTCAATGATCCGGGCATCATTTCCCGTGCCTGGCGCGAGGTGCAGGACGCCGCCGCCCGGAACAATCAGCCGGGCCGCTTCACGACTTTTGTCGGGTATGAGTACACCTCAGCGCCGGATGGCCGGAACCTGCACCGCAACGTGATTTTCCGCGGCACCAATGTACCGGGCGCACCCTATTCCGCCAGTGACTCTCCGGATCCGGAAAACCTGTGGCGCACCCTGGACGGCTGGCGGGCCAAGGGGATCGAAGCCATGGCGATCCCGCACAATTCCAACGGCTCGGACGGCCTGATGTTCGACAGCGTGCGGCTGAACGGCCAGCCACTGGACAAGGCCTATGCCGACCTGCGGATGCGCAACGAACCCCTCACCGAGATGACCCAGATCAAGGGCACATCCGAGACCCACCCC
>JANNFM010000428.1:0-2406 GCA_031379795.1 Alphaproteobacteria bacterium | reverse complement strand
CCGTGGGCCGGATCCATCAGGCCGACCACCGCCTGGTCAATGTGGGCGTCGAACACCACCTCATCGACCAGCTTCGGCGGACCGCCCACGACACCGGGAAACCGGGGCGGCGGCCCGTCCGGCTGGCTGCCCGGCGCAGATCCCATCCAAAGGAAAACCAGGCCCTGGCTCTCGGCGGCGGGATGCCGTCGCACCTGAATCTTCGAGACATCCATGGACTGGTCCGCCGTCAGGGACGGGATCGCGGCGCAGGCCCCGTCCGCGCCAAACCGCCAGCCGTGAAAGGGACACTGCACAGTCTCTGCGCCCGAGGCGTCGCGATGGAACCGCCCGGCGGACAGCGGTGCCGCACGGTGGGGACAGATGTCACGCAGGGCAAAAATCTCGCCGCCCTGCGAGCGCCCCAGCATGACAGGCTCGCCCAGCATCTCGACCCGTTTCAACCGACCGGGTTTCAGGTCGCGGGACAGGGCGCCGAGGTACCAGGCATCGGTGAGGAAGCCCTGGCCGAATGGGGTCGCCAACGCTCGGGTCCGGGATGCTCCGCTAGGCATGTCAGACTGTAACGATCTAGGAGAGCTGCAGGAAGACGGCAGCGAAGGGTGCCAGGCCGATCGAGGCACCGCGCATGTCGGCGTCGCCTGCCCGGAGCGGCAGCAGGCTGGCGGTCTCGAGGCTTGGGTGTTCGATGAACCGGGGCTCGTCCGACAGATTGAAAAGGCAGACGATCTGCTCGTCGCCATGTCGCCGCACAAATCCCAGGACCGGGTCGGCCAGTGACATGAACTCGATGTCGCCCTGGGTCATGGCCACGGAGGCCCTTCGGAACGCGACGACCGCGCGTGAGAACGCCAGGGCCGACTCTGGATCGGCCTCCTGTTCCTCGACGCTGAGACCACGATGCTCGCCGGCCATCGGCAGCCAGGGATTTCCCGTGGTGAACCCCATCTGCGGACCCGGCGTCCAGGGCATTGGGGTGCGGCAGCCATCCCGCCCGCCGTCATAGGGCCAGTAGAGGTCGCCCACGGGATCGCGCAGCAGATCGCGGGCAAGCGCCGCCTGGGGCAGACCCAGCTCCTCGCCCTGATAGATCAGGGTCGTGCCCTTCAGACTTACCAGCAGGGCGAACAGCATCTTGGCCAGTTCCGGCGAGGCCGACTTGCCGCCAAAGCGGCTGACGGTGCGCGGGACGTCGTGGTTGGAGAAGCTGATCGTGGGCCAGTGATCCGGATAGGCGGCCAGAGTCGCATAGTGGTCGGTGATGAAACTGGACCGCAGCTTGCGCGCCAGCAGCATCACGAAGGTGTAGCCAGAGTGCAGGCCGTCGGCGGGCGAGAGGTAGGCCCCGCAGCGCGCCTCTTCCTCCGAAAACTCACCGAACACGAAGCGGTCGGAGAACGCGTCCACACGGCGTCGGATCGTGTCGAGGGTTTCGACGTTCTCGGGCAGGTTGGAGTCGTAGAAATGCCGCTGCAGGTTGCCGGCATGCGACCAGTTGTAGCCCTTCCGCTCGTCCATCGGGACCGCTGGATTGGGCGTTAGATCGGCGTCGTGCAGGAAGGTGCCGGCCACATCCAGCCGAAAGCCGTCGACGCCGGCCTCGAGCCAGTAGTCCAGCACCGACAGCGCCGCTTCGCGCGCGTCAGGGTCGCGCCAGTTCAGCTTGGGCTGTTGGCGCAGGAACTTGTGATGATAGTGCTGCCGCCGCGCGGGCTGATAGGCCCACGCCGGCCCGCCGAACACCGAGAGCCAGTTGTTGGGCGCCGTGCCGTCTTCCCGGGGGTCGGCCCAGACATACCAATTGGCCTTGGGGCCATCCTTGCCGCCGGTCAGACTTTCCACGAACCAGGGGTGGACGTCGGAGGTGTGGCTGAGCACCTCGTCCAGAACAACCTTCAGCCCGGAAGCGTGCGCGGCATCCAGCAACCTCCGGACGTCCTCCAGCGTGCCGTAGTCGGCCTGGACGCCCTGATAATCCGCCGTGTCATAGCCCCAGTCGCGGTTCGGGGACGGATGGATCGGCGAGAGCCACAGTCCATCCACGCCCAGCGACTTGATGTAGGCCAGTTTGGCCATGACGCCCGGAAGATCGCCGTGGCCGTCGCCGTTGGAGTCAAAAAAGCTGCGGACATAGACGTGGTAGAGGATTGCGCCTTTCCACCAGGGTTCGGTCATCCAGCCCTCCGCGCGTTACCTCCCCCACGAAGTGGCGGGAGGGGGACCGCCCGCCGACGCCGGCCTTGCGCCGGCGGAAGAGCGGGGGGTGGAGGGGGCAAGCCTCCAGCTCGGTCGTTGGCGCGGACGTGTTGAACTCGGTGGGTGGGGCGTGGCCCCGCCACCCCCCCCACGTGCGCCCGGGCCCGGCCCGCGGCGGGGGGGGGGGCCCCCCCCCCCCCCGAGGGGGGG
>JANNFM010000109.1:0-9347 GCA_031379795.1 Alphaproteobacteria bacterium | reverse complement strand
TAAAACAGGGTGTTATTCTGTGAGGGGAATCGACCCCTCATCCGACCTGCTGCGCAGGCCACCTTCTCCCACAAGGGGAGAAGGGCGCACACTCAATCTGTTGATATATTTGACGTTTCGACGATGTGTGAATCCGATAGCTTGCGGGGGAGGGGGACCCGAAGGGTGGAGGGGGCGCTGGCACAGCTACTGGCTCTCCTCGAACTGCAGAAAATGCACCCGCGCTGCGCCATAATCCCGGGCGTCCAGTGCCTCGAAGCCCTCGACCTTGAACGGTGCCTCGCCAGCACCGCGCTCAAACACCGCGATCGCGCCGGGCGCCAGCCAGCCGCCTTCGGCCAGTTTCGCCAGCGCGATCTCGCCCAGCCCCTTGGCATAGGGCGGGTCGAGGAACACCAGATCAAACGCCGGCCCATCCGCGCCGGGCTTGACGCCCAGATCCGTGGCGTCGCGGCGGTGGATGCGGGTCTTGCCGAACAGGCCGCCCAGGTTTTCGACATTGTCGCGGATGGCACCGCGCGCCGCGACATCGGTCTCCACGAACAGGCAGAAGGCCGCCCCGCGCGACAGGGCCTCGAACCCCAGGGCCCCGGAGCCCGCAAACAGGTCAATCACGCGCCGCTCGCGGACCCCATCGGACCATGCGGCATGGTCCAGGATATTGAAGATGGCCTGGCGGGCCCGGTCGGAGGTCGGGCGTGTGGCCTCGCCTGGCGGCGTCACCAGCGCCTTGCCGCGAAACTCTCCCGATACGATGCGCAAAACCGGCTCCTTGATGCTCCCGCGCTTCCGTTCCAAGGTTTCGCCCAACAATCAAGGCCGGCGACGGTCAGGGAGAGCGACATGGGTCTGGTGACAGTGGAACGCCGCGGCGGAACAGCAGTGATGACCTATGCCAATCCACCGTTTGGCACGATGACGGCGGCAGGCGCGCAGGAGATGCTGGAGGCGTTTCGTCCGCTCAGCGCCGATCCGGCGGTACGGTGCGTGATCATCACCGGCGGCCTGCCGGGGATCTTCATCCGCCACTACGACGTGGATGAGCTGGTGGTGATGGGCGCGCGCCTCAAGGACGCCGCACTGCCATCGCCGTCGGATGCACCGCCAACGGACGGATACCTGGCGCTGACGGATGCGGTCTTCGCGGCGCCCAAGCCGGTGGTGGCGGCGATCAACGGGCTCTGCATGGGCGGCGGCTTTGAGCTGACGCTGGCCTGCGACCTCAGGATCGCCAGCCCGGACGTCGAGGCGATGGGTTTGCCCGAGACCCGGATCGGCATTTTTCCGGGCGGCGGCGGCACCCAGCGACTGCCCCGCGTGGTGGGCGAGGCCAAGGCGCTGGAGATCATCCTGCGCGGCCTGACATTCACGGGCGCTGAAGCTCACGCCATCGGCCTGGTGCACGAACTGGCGGCCGACCCGCTGGCCCGCGCCCTGGAGATCGCCGCCGAATGTGAGGCCCGGGGTGCCGAGGGGATTGCCTATGCCAAGCGCCTTACCCGCGCGGCCCTCGACCGCCCGATCGCGGCGGGCCTGGCGGACGAGCGCCGGTCTTTCCTGGAGGTGATGCAGACCGCTTCGGCCCGCGAGGGCCTGAGCCGGGGCCAGCAGCCCGTGGAGATCCAGAAGGTTTAGGCGCCGCAACGTTGGACCGCACCGGCGGGCCGGAGCGTTTGGGGTCCGCCGAACGGGGCCGTTCGGGTGCCGCGCGCTTCGGGCCACCGGGTTTCGCGCCGCCAGGCTTCGGGCGATCGATAATTCCAGGCCGCGTGTGACCTTCGGGCGCGGGGAACCACTTCGGCTTGGCGACCGCCTTGGCCTTGCCGGAGGCTCGCGCCTTGGCGGCGGCCTTGTCCTTCAAGGGCTGCTTGGCCTTGGGCTTCGGCGTCGCCCAACCGGCCTTGTAGACGGGCTTTTCCTTGGGCGCGCGCACTGGCGCCAGATCGGCCTCCACCTTGGCCGCTTCCTGGGCGCGGCGCGCGGCGCTCTTGGGCGCCGAGCGGAACTGCGGTCGCTCGCCCGTTGGAATGTTTTCAGCGTCGATGTGGTCGGACAGCAACTCGCGGATCACGCGTGGGCCGACTTCCTCGATTTCGCCTTCGCCCAGAGTGCCCAACGCGAACGGACCGTAGGCCAGCCGGATCAGTCGGTTGACCTTGAGATCGATAGCTTCCAGCACGCGACGAACCTCGCGGTTCTTGCCTTCCTGCAAGGTGACGGTCAGCCACAGATTGGCACCCTGCGGCCCGTCCTTGGCCTTGTCCAGCTTGGCTTCGACCGGGCCGTAGCGAACGCCTTCGACGGTGATCCCGTCCTTAAGGGTGTCCAGGCGCTCCTGGGTGGTGCGACCATGAGCGCGGGCGCGATAGCGGCGCACAACAGCGTTGGACGGCATCTCCAACGCCCTTGCCAGGCCACCGTCATTGGTCAGCAGCAGCAGGCCTTCGGAATTGATGTCCAGGCGCCCCACCGAGATCAGGCGCGGCAGACCCTCCGGCAGGTTCTCGAACACCGTGGGACGCCCCGCCGGATCCTTGTGCGTCGTCACAAGCCCTACCGGCTTGTGGTAGCGGAACACGCGCGCCGGCTCGGGCTCGCCCACCACCTCGCTGTCGACGGTCAGGATATCGCCGGGACTGACCTTGATCGCCGGAGTTGTCAGCGTGCGCCCGTTGATCGCCACGCGACCTTCGCCGATCAGGCGCTCGACATCGCGGCGCGAACCGACCCCCGAACGGGCCAGCAGTTTGGCGACGCGTTCGCCGCCTTCGCCCTCTTCGTTGTCGGACTGGGGTTGACCGTCGTCGTCGTGATGGGGTCGTAGTGGATCGTGGACCATGATCTTCGCACCATGCGCATTGCCCTTGAGGCGGCGCAAGCCGCAGCCGACGCTGGCGAGACGCCGGTGGGCGCCGTCGTGGTCGATTCAGCCAGCGGCGAAGTCATCGCCACGGGGGCCAATCAGCCGATCGGGACCCACGATCCGACCGCCCATGCCGAGATCGTGGCGCTGCGCGCGGCGGCGCACAAGCTCGGCAACTACCGGCTGACGGGCCTGACCCTGGTGGTCACCCTGGAGCCCTGCGCCATGTGCGCCGGCGCCATCAGCCACGCCCGGATCGGGCGCCTGGTGTTTGGGGCGGACGACGCCAAGGGCGGCGCCGTGGTCAACGGCCCGCGCTTCTTCGAGCAACCCACCTGTCACTGGCGGCCCGAGGTGACCGGCGGGGTGCTGGCCGAGGAAAGCTCGGCCATGCTGAAGGGGTTCTTCAAGGCGCGGCGCAAGGTAGGAGGTGAGACATGATCATCATGGTGCTGGCGGCGGCTTTCGCTCTGACGGGCGCTGATGAGGTGGCGAAGCTGGACTGGTTGGCCGGATCCTGGGCGCAGGACCGAGATGGGGTCCTGGTCCGTGAAACCTGGCTGGCGCCGAGGGACGGCGTGATGGCGGGGATGAGCCAGACCAACCGGCCCGGCAAAAGACCCTTCGTTGAATTCATGAAAATCAGCGCCGAACCGGCGGGCGTCACCTTTACCGCCATCATCCCAGGCCAGCCGCCGACGCCATTTGTCCGCCTGCCCGGTCCTGACGGCGAGGCGATCTTCGAGAACAAGGCTCATGATTTCCCGCAGCGGGTGATCTATCGCCGCTGCGAGGCCGATCTGTGCGCCCGGATCGAGGGCATGAGCGGCGGCAAGCTGGAATTCCAGGACTGGCGCTACACCCGTGTGAAGTAGGCGCTTGCCAGACCGGCCTCCCCGGTCCGAAGATACTTCCAAACAACGGTATGGGAGGACGATCATGGCGGGACTTCTGGACGGCAAGGTAGCGATCATCACGGGCGCGGGCGGCGGCCTGGGCGAAGCTTACGCCAAGCTGTTCGCCAAGGAAGGCGCCTCGGTGGTCGTCAACGACCTGGGCGGCGCGCGCGATGGCGCCGGCGCCGGGACCAGCGCCGCGGCCCAGAAGGTCGTCGACGACATCATTGCAGCCGGCGGCAAGGCCGTGGCCAACGGCGACGACGTTTCGACCATGGCCGGCGGCGAGAACATCCTGAAGACCGCTCTGGACAACTTTGGCCAGGTCGACATCCTGGTCTGCAACGCGGGCATCCTGCGCGACAAGTCCTTCGCCAACACCTCGGAACAGGACTGGGATCTGGTGGTCAAGGTTCACCTGAAGGGCACCTATTGCTGCGTGCTGCCGGTCTGGAAGTGGATGAAGGACAACGGCAAGGGCGGCTCGATGGTGCTGACCTCGTCCACCTCGGGCCTCTACGGCAACTTCGGCCAGACCAACTACGGCGCCGCCAAGGCCGGCATCTACGGCATGGTCCGCGTCCTGGCCATTGAGGGGCGCAAGTACAACATCCGCGTCATGTGCCTGGCGCCTGGCGCCTACACCCGGATGACATCCGACCTGCCCGGCCGGATCGGCAAGGAACCGGACCCCTTGAGCCTGCCCGAGAACGTGGCGCCCGGCGTGCTCTACATGGTCTCGGATCTGGCGGCGGATCACTCGGGCAAGGTGCTGGGCGTCTCCAGCCGCGGCGTCCGCGAGATCAAGATGCAGCAGACCGAGGGCTTCCAGCCCGGTCGGCCCTACACCGCCCAGGAGGTGGCCGAGAACGCGGACAAGGTGTTCTTCGCTGACAAGGAACGGACGGCCGCCAGCGCCTAGAGAATGGCCCGCGCGCGCCTGCCGGCAGGCAGCGCGCGCGGCTGTCTCGAATTTCTCGCGAAAGCCCGGTATGACGTGCGACATGACCCGGCACATCCCCTTCGACGGCATCGATAACTTCCGCGATTTCGGCGACTATGCCGCGGGCCCGCGAAAATTGCGCCGGGGCGTCCTCTACCGCGCCGCCCATCAGGCGCGGGCCACCGACACGGACCTGGCGCGGCTGGCGGACATGGGCCTGTCGGTCATCGTCGACCTGCGCCGGGCCAACGAGCGCGAGCGCGAGCCATCGCGGCGATGGGACGGCTTCTCGGCCCAGGTGATCGAGAACGATATCGGCCAGGACACCGCCGACGAGTGGTCGACCTTCATCGCAAGGTCGGATCTGAGCGTTGAGTCCTTTCACGACTATATGCGGAACTACTATCGCGCCCTGCCGGGTCAGCACCGTCACATTGATCTCTACACGCGCTATTTCCACGCCCTGGCCGAGACCACAGGGCCGATCCTGGTGCACTGCGCGGCGGGCAAGGATCGCACCGGCGTGATCTGCGCCCTGACCCATCACGTGGCGGGCGTGCACGACGACGACATTGTCGCCGACTACCTCTTGACCAACGATCACGAGCGCATGGTCGGCCGCCTGCCCACGATGCGTGAGCATGTGACCCAGGCCTCAGGCGGGCGCACGCCGTCCGACGCGGCGCTGATGACCGCCATGCGGGTCGAGGCGGAGTATCTGGAGGAAGCCTTCAAGGTCATGCGCCGGGATCATGGCTCGCTCGACGGCTATCTGGACCAGGCGCTGGGTCTGACGCCGGCGCTGCGCGAGCGCATTCACGACCGCCTGCTGGCGTGATCCGGTTGCCTTAAGGGGCCATGGCGTCCTAAGCACGCGGCCTCAATCGATGGGAACCGCCATGCAATCCTTCCAGCCGCCGCGCCGGGTCCTGATGGGGCCGGGTCCTTCCGATGTCAGCCCCCGGGTGCTGGCCGCGCTGGCGCGACCGACCATCGGCCACCTGGATCCCGAGTTCCAGATCCTGATGGAAGAGATCAAATCGGCGCTGCAGCGGGTGTTCAATGCTCCTGATCACGCCTGCGTGCCGCTGCCGGCGCCCGGCACCGCGGGCATGGAAGCGGCGATGATGAACCTGCTGGAGCCCGGCGACCGGTGTGTCGTGGCGAGCAACGGCGTCTTCGGCGGGCGGATGGCTGACATGGCCGGGCGCGCGGGTGCCACGGTCGTGACGCTCGAGCACGAATGGGGCCAGCCCGTCGACCCGGCCCGGGTCGACGCCGCGCTGGCCGAGGCCCCCACCAAGGTCCTGGCCTTCGTACACGCCGAAACCTCCACCGGCGTGCGCAGCGACGCGGCTGTCCTTTGTGGCCTGGCCCGCAAGCATGGCGCGTTGTCGGTGGTGGACTGCGTGACCTCCCTGGGCGGGATTACCGTGGACGCCGCCGCGTGGGATGCCGACATCCTCTATTCCGGCACGCAAAAGTGCCTCTCGGCGCCACCCGGCCTGTCGCCTATCGCCATCAGCAAGCGCGCGCAGGCGGCGATCTCCGGGCGCAAGGAAAAGGTTCGCAACTGGCTGCTCGATTTCAACCTGCTGATGGCCTACTGGGGCGGCCCAGATGGCAGTGGGGGCGGCGGGCGCACCTATCACCACACGGCGCCGATCAACGCGCTCTATGGACTCCATGAGTCTCTGGTGGTGCTGTTTGAGGAGGGTCTGCAGGCCTCGACTGTCCGCCACGCCCGCACCCACGAGGCGCTGGCCGCAGGTCTGGAAGCGGCGGGCCTGACATTCCTGGTCGATCCCAGATGGCGGTTGCCGCAACTGAACACGGTGCGGGTGCCGGAGGGAATCGATGAAGCCGCCGTCCGCGCCCATGTGCTGAAGACCTGGGACCTGGAGATCGGCGCGGGCCTGGGTCCGCTCAAGGGCAAGGTCTGGCGGATCGGCCTGATGGGCGCGTCGGCCACGCCCTGGCACGTGCGCCTGTGCCTGACGGCGCTCTGCGAGGCACTGGCGGATCAGGGCATGATCGTTGACCGCGCGGCGGTCATGGCCGCGATGGACGCCAGCCTGGCCCTATAGCCCATCGACAACACCCCTGCGCCCGCTACGGTGGGCGACGAGGCCGCCGCGTCAAACGAGCGGTCCACGGGGATACGCCAGTGACAGACACAACCGCCGCGCCGGACCGGAACCCTGACGTCAAGCTTAACCGGGGCGGCATATCCTGGGCGACCTTTGAGGGTGGGCAGGATCCCTTTGTCATCCTCATCATCATCTACATTTTCATGCCCTACGTGGCCGGCACGATGATCGGCGACCCTGTGCAGGGTCAGGAAGTCATCTCGCGTTGGCAGCAGTGGCACGGCTGGGTGGTGATGGCGACCGCCCCGTTCCTGGGCGCATCCATCGACAAGCTGGGGCGGCGCAAGGGGATTATGGGCGTGATCGTGGGCCTGATGATCCCGCTGACGGCGGCGCTTTGGTGGGCCAAGCCAGATGGCGCAGGGTTGACGGTGGCCATGACGATGCTGATCGCCATGTCGGTCCAGCTGCTCTTCAATTACGCTGGCATCCTGCACAACTCGCTGCTGGTGCGCGCGGCCGGCCTGGAGAACGCGCACAAGGCCTCGGGGCTCGCTTTGTCTCTGGGCAATTTGTTTTCGGTGCTGGCCCTGGCGTTCACCGCCTTGGCCTTCGCCCTGCCGGGGGCTGTGGACTGGCCCTGGGTGCCAACGGCGCCGCTGTTTGGTCTGGATCCTGCGACCAACGAGCCGCAGCGGGTGGTGGCCCTTTTGGCTGCGGGCCTGATGTTGATGGGCGCGATCCCGCTGTTTCTGTTCACACCGGACGCCCCGCCGACCGGCATTCGTCCCCTGAAGGCTTTCACCGACGGAGCGGCCCAGCTGTGGCAGATGCTGAGGACCATCAGCAAACACCGCGACCCGGCGACCTACATCGGCGCCCGGATGTTCTTTGTGGATGGCATGAACGGGGTGCTGGTCTACGCCGGGGTCTATGCCGTGGGCGTCATGAAGTGGGGCGCGCTGGAGATGCTGGGCTATGGCATCCTGCTCAGCGTCTTTGCCGTGCTGGGCGGCTTTGTCAGTCGCTGGCTTGACGCCGGGGTCGGGCCCAAGAATGCACTGCGGATCGAGATTTTCATGTCAATGCTGGGCTTGGCCTCCATGCTGGGCATGCGGCCCGACCTGGTCCTGTTCTTCTGGTCCTATGATCCGTCCGTCCATGAGCCGCTGTGGAACGGGCCGGTGTTCACCCATCTGCCCGATGTGGTGTTCATCCTGATCGGGTTCGTGAACGCCATCTTTATCACCGCCCAATACGCCTCCAGCCGCACCCTGCTGACGCGGCTGACGCCGCCGGATCAGACCGGGACCTTCTTTGGCGTCTACGCCCTGTCGGGCGTCGCCACCGCCTGGCTGGCGCCAACCATGGTCAACTTTGGCACGCGGGTCACCGGCACTCAGCAGGGCGGCTTTGCGATGCTGCTGGTGCTGCTGATCGTGGGACTGGTCGGACTTTCGTTCGTGCGCGGTGGCGGCCGAAACGCGCACTACGCCGCTTGAGTCAATTATGACGCGCGCGGAATCGTGCGTAGCAGATGCCAGCATGGTTTACGAAAATTGAGGATGAATACTTGATCATCATCAATAGAAATTAGGATTGCGACTTTATTTCAACTTAAGCGTGGCGGAGCAAATTGGACGTGTTCTCAGGGACGAGCAGGCAACCGCTTGAAGTCCCCCACAGTCTGCTCGCCAAACAGGAGATAGAGCCCATGTCGAACTTCATGACCCGCTTTCTGAAAGACGAATCCGGCGCGACCGCCATCGAATACGGTCTGATCGCCGCCCTCATCGCCGTTGTTCTGGTCGGCGCGCTGCAAGCCGTGGGCACCAGCCTCGGCGGCGCCTTCGACAAGATCAGCGACGAAGTCGACACCGCCACCGCCTAAGGCGCGGCGAACCACCGAAATGGGGCCCCGGCGGCGACGCCGGGGCCCTTTTCGATTCCAGCTTGGCTGCAACGGTCCGTTCATCGACGCAGGCGTACAAGGGTCCAAAGAGGTTCTCTGGAATGCCGCCCCTTCTCGCCGCAGCTTTATCGATGGTGTTCGTCGGTCTGGTCCTGACCGCGGCGATTGAAGACGCGCTGTCGTTCACGATCCCCAACTGGGTGTCGCTGGCGCTGCTGGCGGCGTTCATTCCCGCCGCCCTTTCGGTCGGGATGCCCCTGCCCGTGATCGCTCTGAATGTCGGCGTCGGCGCGGCAGCCCTGGTCGCGGGGATGGCGATGTTTGCCTTGCGCTGGATGGGCGGGGGCGACGCCAAGCTGCTGGCTGTGGTTAGCCTTTGGCTTGGCTGGACGGCGCTTCCTGCTTTCCTGATCGGCACGGCCATGGCCGGCGGTTCACTGGCGATCCTGTTGCTGACCCTGCGCTCGGCGACCGTGCGCCCGCTTGTCCTGCTGGGGCCCCGTTGGGTGACACGGCTGGCAGAACCGGGCGAGGGCGTGCCGTATGGGGTGGCCATTGCTGTAGGTGCGTTTACAGCGCTGCCATTGACCCTGTTCGGCGCGGCGCTGGGGCTCTAGGTTATCGGCATGTCAGACCCCATCCT
>JANNFM010000298.1:0-6847 GCA_031379795.1 Alphaproteobacteria bacterium | reverse complement strand
CGCGCCGGCCTCACCGGGAGGTAGTCGCGAGGGTTCTGCTACGCTTCGATCATGTCAGCCGTACCGGCACCCAGGCATGAAGCCACGTACCACGACTTCATGGCGCTGCCGGAGCACCTCATCGGCGAGATCATCGGCGGGGAGCTGATCGTCTCGCCGAGGCCGGCCGCCCCGCACGCCCGCACGTCCACGATCCTCGGAGTCGATGTAGGGGGGGCCTTCGACCGGGGCCGGGGGGGGCCCGGGGGCTGGTGGATCGTCTTCGAGCCCGAGCTCCACCTGGGGCCTCATGGAAAATGGGCTCGATCTGCTAACCCCCACCCCCGCTCATCCCGGCGAATGCCGGGACCCAGATCGTAAGTCTCAGACCTTCCCAGGAGCCCTAATCTAGAACAATATGTGAACATTATGTTCGCCACCTATATCCTCGCGAGCCGCCGCAACGGGACGATCTACGTCGGCTCCACCGACGATCTCGCACGGCGGATCTGGGAGCATCGCGAGAAGCTGCGGCCAGGATTCACCACACAGTTCGGTGTCTCGCAGCTCGTTTGGTTCGAGAGCCACGAGACCCGCGAGGGTGCGTTCCGGCGCGAGCGGCGGATCAAGGAATGGCGGCGTTCGTGGAAAATCATGCTGATCGAAGCGCAGAATCCCGACTGGCGAGATATGTATGATGACCTGACCGGCGGCGGTCTGAAGCCGGACGTTTGGCTCGCCGCGTTGGGTGACGGGTGCCTGGACGAGATACGCCGTGACCTTTGATCTGGGTCCCGGCATTCGCCGGGATGAGCGGGGTGGGGGTCAGGCCTTCGCAGCTTTCTTCGCGGGCGCCTTCTTCTTCGCCGCTGGCTTGTTCTTCGCCGTCGCCGCCTTGGGCGCAGCCTTGGCCTTTACAGCACGTGCCGGCTTTTTCGCCTTGCCGCCGCCGCCCTTGGCCACGCGTTCAGCGATCAGTTCGATGGCCTGTTCCAGGGTCACCGAAAGCGGGTCTGCGCCGCGGGGCACGTTGGCGTTGGTCGACCCGTGCTTGATGTAGGGGCCGTAGCGGCCTGACAGCACGCGGATCGGCTGGCCGTCTGCCGGGTGGGCGCCCAGTTCTGCCAGCGCCGCCGATTCTGCGCCGCCGCGTCGACCAGCTCGCTTGGTGGCCAGCAGATCGACGGCGCGGTTGACGCCAACGTCAAAGACCTCATCGGCGGTCGGCAGGTTGGCGTAGGTGCCGTCGTGCAGCACGAACGGTCCATAGCGTCCGATCCCGGCCAGGATGGGTTTGCCATCCTCCGGGTGGTTGCCGATTTCGCGCGGCAGGCGCAGCAGGCGAAGGCCCTTGTCGAGGTCCATATCCGGCGCCGACCAGCCCTTGGGAAGGCTGGAGCGCTTGGGTTTTTCGCCTTCACCCAGCTGGACGTAGACGCCGAAGCGGCCGGTCTTGAGGAACACCGTCTCGCCGGTGACCGGATCGATGCCCAGCTCGCGGTCTCCGGTGGGGCCATCCTCGCCCTCTTCGGCCACGGTGAGCGGGCGGGTATGGCGGCACTCCGGATAGTTGGAGCAACCCAGGAACGGGCCGTACTTGCTCGACTTCAGGCCCATCCGGCCCGAATTGCAGACGGGGCATAGGCGGGGGTCGGAGCCGTCGGCCTTTTCCGGGAACAGGTGCGGGCCTAGCGTGGCATCCAGTGCGGTCAGCACGTCGCTCATCCGCAGTTCGGCCGTCTCGCCCACCTTGGCGTTGAACTCGTCCCAGAATTCGCGGAGCAGAACCTTCCAGTCCAGCTCGCCTGCCGACACCAGGTCCAGGCGCTCCTCAAGGGCCGCGGTGAAATCGTATTCCACGTAGCGGGCGAAATATTCCTCAAGGAAGGCGGTCAGCAGCCGGCCCTTGTCTTCCGGCACGAAGCGCTGCTTTTCCATCCGCACATAGGCCCGGTCGCGCAGCACGGTCAGGATCGAGGCGTAGGTCGAGGGCCGACCGATGCCCAGTTCCTCAAGTTTCTTGACCAGACTGGCTTCGGAATAGCGCGGCGGCGGCTCGGTGAAGTGCTGGTCGGCCTTGGCAGTGCGCACGTGGGCGGCAGCCCCCTGAGCGACTTGGGGCAGGCGGCCGCCTTCCTCATCGTCCGGATCGTCGCGGCCTTCCTCGTAGACGGCCAGATAGCCGTCGAAGGTCACCACCTGGCCGGTGGCGCGCAGGCCGGTCTTGCCGTCGGAGGAATCGAGGTCGATCGTTGTTCGTTCGATCCTCGCACTCTCCATCTGGGAGGCAATCATCCGCTTCCAGACCAGCTCATAGAGCCGACCCAGATCACCCTCGAGGCGCATCTTGCCGGGGTTTCGCGCCAGGCTGGTGGGGCGGATGGCCTCGTGGGCTTCCTGGGCGTTCTTGGCCTTGGTGGAATAGATCCGCGCCTTCTCCGGCACGTACTCGCGACCATAGAGCCCGCCGATCACGTCGCGCGCCTCGTCCAGCGCTTCTGGCGCAGTCTGCACGCCGTCGGTGCGCATATAGGTGATCAGGCCGACGGTCTCGCCGCCGATGTCGATGCCTTCGTAGAGGCGCTGCGCCGCCTGCATGGTGCGCTTGGCGTCGAAGCCCAGCTTGCGCGAGGCTTCCTGCTGTAGCGTCGAGGTGGTGAAGGGCGGTGGGGGCGAGCGGCGGCCCGGCTTGCGCTCCAGGGCCGTGACCGTGAAGGTCGCGGCCTTGACCGCGTCGCGGGCGGCGAACGCGCTGGCCTCATTTCCCAGATCAAACTTGGTCAGGCGCTTGGCCTCGTGCTTGACCAGCCGGGCGGTGAAGGGGTCGCTGCCAGCAGAGACCTCGGCCTCGACGGTCCAGTATTCCTGGGTCTTGAAGCGCTCGATCTCGAGCTCGCGATCCACCACGCAGCGCAGGGCGACCGACTGGACGCGCCCCGCCGAACGCGCGCCGGGCAGCTTGCGCCACAGCACGGGAGAGAGCGTGAAGCCCACCAGATAGTCCAGAGCCCGGCGCGCCAGATAGGCGTTGACCAGCTCCATATCCAGCTGACGCGGATGGGTCATGGCCTCCAGGATCGAGCTCCTGGTGATGGCGTTGAACACTACCCGCTCAACCGGAATGTCCTTCAGGCCGCGCTTCTTGTTGAGGATTTCCAGCACGTGCCAGGAAATCGCCTCGCCCTCGCGGTCGGGGTCGGTGGCCAGGATCAGCCGGTCGGCGCCTTTCGCGGCCTCGGCGATTTCGGACAAACGCTTGGCGGCCTTGCCGTCGATCTCCCAGGACATGTCGAAGTCCTCGTCCGGGCGAACGGAACCGTCCTTCGCGGGCAGGTCGCGGACGTGGCCATAGGAGGCCAGCACCTTGAAATCGGACCCAAGGTACTTGTTGATGGTCTTGGCCTTGGCGGGGCTCTCGACGATGACGAGCTTCATGCGGGGGTGCGTCTGATCCGTAAAAAGAGGCGGAACGTGGGGGCGGCGCCTACCGCCTGTCAACGGGCGGTTTTCGCGGTGATCGGCCAGCCCCTTTAGGGGCTCATCCTTTAACGACCATGCCGCCGGGGCGCAGTTCGGCCCGTCCGGCCAGGGCCAGCTCCATCAAACCGGCGAAAACGGCCGGGGCGGGGGCTTGAGCTGCGCGGACCATTTCATCGCGGGAGACAGGTGTCGGCGACAGGAGATCGGCCAGTCGTTCAATCAGCTCACGGTCGACTTCTGCGGGCATATCCAGAAAGGACAGGGGTTCGGGCTCGCGCAACCCGGGCAGGGTTTCCAGCGCACGCAGCACGTCGTCGAGCCCTTCGCACAGTGCGGCGCCCTGGCGGATGAGGTCGTTGGCCCCCCGGGCGCGCGGATCCAGCGGCGAGCCGGGCACCGCCAGCACCTCACGGCCCTGCTCGGCGGCCAGACGTGCGGTGATCAGAGATCCGGAGCGGAGTTCCGCCTCAACCACCACGACGGCCCGCGACAGGCCAGCAATGATGCGGTTACGGCGCGGGAAGTCGCGGGCGACCGCCGTGCGGCCGGGCTCGTTCTCGGACACCACACAGCCGGCTTCGACGATCCGGTCGTAGAGCCCCCGATGCTCCGACGGATAGACGTCGTCGATCCCGCCGCCCAACACAGCTGTTGTCCCCGTGGGCAGGGCGCCTTCGTGGGCGGCGGCGTCGATCCCGCGCGCCATGCCGGAGGCAATCACGTATCCAGCTTGACCCAACTCTGAGGCCAATCCTCGTGCAAACCTCTGCCCCGCCGCGGAGGCTACACGTGCGCCGACGATGGCGACGCTGGGCTGGTTCAGCAGGGCCGCGTTCCCGCGCGCCCAGATCACTGGCGGCGGTGGATCGAGGGTGGCCAGCGCGGTGGGGAAGTCCGGCTCGCAGGCGGCGATCAACCGTGCGCCGAGCTTTGCGCCTGCGGCCAGTTCGTGTCCGGCCTCGGCTTCGGTGGGGATCTTGAGCCGCGCCATCCGTCCGCCGCGTTGGGCCAGATCGGGCAGGGCGGCCAGTGCCAGAGCGGCGTCCCCAAAACGTCCGATCAACTGGCTGAACGTGACCGCGCCGACATTCTCGGTGCGGGCCAGGCGCAGCCAGTCGAGGCGTTGAGCATCTGAAAGCTGTCGGCTCACCCGGCCTCGTCCGCCGAAGTTTTCGTGCTGCCGATCCGAGGTTCTTCGCCCCGGAACAGCCGGCGAATATTGGGCTCATGCCGGATGAAGACCAGCAGGGCCATGAACAACGACAGGAGCGCAATGGCGTGCGGCAGCCCCAGCAGCAACGCGATCAGCGGCGCCATCGCCACAGCGGCCAAGCCGGCCACCGACGAGATGCGGAACAGGCCAGCAGCGATCAGCCATGTTGCCGCAGCGACCAGCCCCACCGGCCATGCCGCCGCCAGCAGGGTGCCGAAGAAGGTCGCGACCCCCTTGCCCCCTTGGAATTTCAACCACACCGGAAACAGGTGACCAAGGAACGCCGACCCGGCCGCCAGCGCGATCAGGTTGGATTCAGATATTCCCGGGTTCGACCGGGCCATAAGCCACGCCAGCAGCACGGCCACCGCGCCCTTGCCGCCGTCGCCCAGCAAGGTGATCAGCGCCAGATCCTTGCGACCGGTTCGTAAGACATTGGTCGCGCCAATGCTGCCTGAACCAATTGACCGGACATCGCCCGCGCCGCCCAGTCGGGTCGCGATCACCCCGAACGGAATCGATCCCAACAGGTAACCGCCCACAATGGCGGCGGCGAAGAGCAGGATACTCGGCGACATGGACATTCCCCCGTGGACATGAAGTCGTAGCGCGCCGCCGGGGGTTCGTCAGCGGTCGCGATAGCAACTTAACGCTGCGGCGGGCGATTTGGCAAGAACATAATAGGAACAATTGGCGATTGGTTCCTCAGTCTTCGTAGACCGTCCGGCCGCCCACCACCGTGCGCAGCACCTTGCCCTGAAGTCGGCGCCCATCGAACGGTGAGTTCTTGGACTTGGAGATCAGCTTGTCAGCCTGGATCACCACCGGCGCGTTCAGGTCGCACAACACGAGGTCTGCGGGGGCGCCCTTGATCAGTCTTCCGCCGGGGAGGCCCAGCAGTTTGGCCGGTGCGGACGTCACGGTGCGGATCAGGTCGATGAGCGGAATGCGTCCCTCGTGATGGAATGCCAACAGGGCAGCCAGCAGAGTCTGCAAGCCCACCGCGCCGGGTGCCGCCTCATCGTAGGGCAGGCGTTTGTCCTCGGCAGGGGCCGGAGCGTGGGCCGAGACAATCACCTGGATCAATCCGGACGCCACGGCGTCGATCACCGCCTGGCGGTCGTCCTCAGAGCGTAGCGGCGGGTCAACCTTGCAGAAGGTGCGGTAGTCACCGATGTCGATCTCGTTGAAAGACAGATGGTTGATCGAGGTGGTGGCCGTCACCGGCAGACCCCGGTCAAGGCCGCGACGCAGGCTTTCCATCGCTGCGGCCGTGGTGATCTGGTCCACGATGAAGGGCGCTCCGGTCAGCTCGACGAGCGCCAGATCGCGCTCCAGCATGATCCGCTCGGCGATGGCGGGAACGCTGGGTAGACCCATGCGGGCGGCAAACTCGCCCTCGCTGGCCACGGCACCCGCTGACAGCCAAGGGTCAGCTGGACGGTGCGCCACAGGCACACCAAAGGCCTTGGCATAGCTCAGGACCCGGCGAAGCACCTTGGAATCCACGATGGGCCGGTCCGCATCGGTGACATAGAGGCAGCCTGCCTCATGCATCAGCCCGATCTCGGCCATACGCTGACCCAGCCCGCCTTTGGTGGCAGCCCCCGCGGGATAGACATTGACCAGCTCGATATCGCGCGCCCGGCGCAGGATGAAATCGACAACGGACGGCTCGTCCATCACCGGGTTCGTGTCAGGCTGGACCACGATTGTGGTGACGCCGCCGGCTGCAGCCGCCAGGGCGGCGGACTTCAGGGTTTCCTTGGGTTCCGCACCCGGCTCGCCGGTTTTCACCCGGATGTCGATCAGGCCGGGGATCAGCAAGGCGCCGCCAGCGTCGATGACCTCTACGTCGGCAGACAGCGATCCGAACCCCGGCGCATGGGCCACGTCGCTGATCACACCTTCGGTCACCAACACGGCGCCGGGCCCGTCGTAGCCGGAGGCCGGATCCACCAACCGGGCGTTCACATAGGCAACGGGGCGGCTCATCGATCCGATCCCCCGCGCGGCGAGCTATCGAGTGAGTAAGGATGTTTCATTGGCTTCAGGCGCGCCGTTCCTCTCCTCCCCCGTCGGGGGAGGGGGCCCAGACGCAGTCTGGGGGAGGGGGCTCGCCGGATAGGGCTCCGCTGATCGACTCCCCCTCCACCCCGCTCCGCGCGGTCCCCC
>JANNFM010000287.1:0-17052 GCA_031379795.1 Alphaproteobacteria bacterium | reverse complement strand
CGGTGACCTACTGGATGACCCGGCTGCAGAGCCTGAAGAACGCCCCCGACCTGTTCGCCACCCTCAATCCGAACAAGGAAATCGCGGCGGACAAACTGATCAAGACCGAGGTCTACGAGCATCCGCTGTTCGACGCCGGCGCCATCGCCGCGCAACAGAACATCTGGGATATCCAGGGCGCCCGTCGCACCTGGTTCTGCGGCTCTTACCTGGGGCACGGCTTCCACGAAGACGCCCTGCAGTCCGGGCTGGCGGTGGCCGAGCAACTGGGCGGCGTGCGCCGACCGTGGAGCGTGGACAACGAAAGCGGGCGCATCCATGTGCGGACGCCCGACCTGGCGGAAGTTGCGGCCTGATGCTCAGTTCGGGCCTCTACGCCGGGGTGGTGACCCACGCCCGACTGAAGCCCCGCAAGCATGCGCTGCGGTACCGGATCTTCATGCTGCTGCTGGATCTGGAAGAACTTGAGGGCATCGATCGCCGCCTGAAGCTGTTTTCGCTGCAGCGGTTCAATCTGGTGAGTTTCGATCCGACGTCGCACGGAGATGGTTCGACGACGCCCCTGAAGACCCAGGTCGAGACGCAACTCGCTGCGGCGGGCATTGCATACGGCGGACCGGTGCGGATGCTGGCCATGCCGCGCATCCTGGGCATGGGGTTCAACCCGATCACGGTCTACTTCTGCCACCGGCCGGACGGTGCCTTGAGCGCGATCCTCTACGAGGTGAACAACACCTTTGGCGAACGCCACAGCTATCTGATCCCCGCCGACGACGCCCCCGTGGTGAAACAGGCCTGCGAAAAGGGCTTCTACGTCTCGCCGTTCATGGACATGGACTTGAGCTACGCCTTCCGCGTCCGCCCGCCTGGAGAACAGGTGCAGGTGCTGGTGGATGTGGATGACGCGGAAGGTCGCGTGCTGGCGACCGGCTTCGTCGCGGCGCGACAGGCGCTGACGGATCGGGCGCTGCTCCGGGCCTGGCTGACCCACCCCTGGATGACTGTGGGTGTGGTTGCCGCCATCCATTGGGAGGCGCTTCGCATCTGGATCAAGGGCGAGAAAGTACGCCAGCGGCCGGCAAAACCCGCTTGGCCGGTGACGGTCGTGACCCCGGCGTCGCTGGCGGCCTAACCCTTCCGGAACACCCAGATGTCGCCGTCGCCGCCCTGGTCGATGGGCGGGCGGTCCAGCGCGAAACCTGCCGCCAGGGCGAAGGGTTGTGGGTCCTGCATGTAGAGGATCAGGCGCTCAGAAGACCTCTGTAGTTCGGCCCCGTTCGCATCGATCACCGTATAGTCCAGCACCTGCTCAAGGCGGTTGAGCCCCGGGCGAAAGCTGCGCTCGCGAACGTAGAGACGCAGGCGTCGTCCATCGCCCATAGGCTGGTCCATCACCATGGCTTTCGGGTCGAGGGGACCCAGTCGCTGCATGACCTCCAGCTTGGGCAGATGCACCGCGAACAGCCCACCGGGTTCCAGGTGTCTGGCCGCCGTCAGGAATCCATTCTTCCAGGCGGCGCCGGCCGGAATGTGCGCCAGCGTGTGGTAAGGGCATAGCACCAGATCGAAAGTGCGCTTCAGGTCCAGCGCGGTGAGATCGCCCAGACGCAGGGTGACGCGCGCCGCCACCTCAGGATCGAGGCCGGCCGCCCGTTCGCGGGCCTGAGCCAGCATCGCTGCGGCGATATCGACGCCCGTCACGGCAAATCCACGGCGCGCCAGGTCGCAGGTCAGCCGTCCGGTTCCGGCGCCCAGTTCGAGGATGGAAGCACCCGGTTTCGCCAGATCGACATAGACCACCTCATCGCCCCGGACCCGCGCGTCTGCGGCGGTGACGATGTCATAATGGAGCGCACTCAACGCCCCTTCGGCGTAGTAAGGTTTGGCCTTGCCCATGGAACGCCTTTCTGCCCGCGACGTTGCGCTGGATCAATGCAAGGTCCACAAATCGGGTTCAATGGAGGGATCGCATGAAAACCCTGACTCAACGCCTTTCGCGCCTAGCGCTGCTGCTCATCGCGCCACTTGCGCTCACCGCCTGCGGCATCAATTCCATCCCGACCAAGGAAGAAAAGGCCAAGGCCCAGTGGGCCGAGGTGCAGAACCAGTACCAGCGCCGCAGCGACCTGATCCCCAACCTTGTGGCCACAGTGAAGGGATATGCGGCCCAGGAAAGCTCCGTCCTGATCGGCGTGTCCCAGGCCCGCGCCGGCGCCATGCAGGTGAAATCCGACGCCAGCATCACCACCGACCCGGCGGCCTTCCAGCGCTATGCGGCGGCGCAGAACAGCCTGTCGCTGGCCCTGGCGCCCATGCGGGTGCTGCAGGAAAACTACCCGGACCTGAAGTCGAACCAGAACTTCATGGCGTTGCAAAGCCAGTTGGAGGGCACCGAGAACCGGATCACCATCTCCAGGCGCGACTACAACGAAGCCGTGCGCGACCTGAACACCACGCTGCGCACCTTCCCGCAAGTGATCTGGGCCAAGACGATGTACGCCTCGTCCAAGCCTATGGAGCTGTTCCAGGCCACGGCCTCGGCACAGTCGGTGCCCACGGTGGACTTCGCTCCCGCCGGCGCAGCGCCTGGCTCTGCGCCGCCTGAGCCCGCCAGACCGTGACCTTGATGGCGGCGGCGCGAAGCCTGACCTTCGCGTTGCTGATCCTCGTGGCGTCGGCCGCCGCCGCAGCGCCGACCTTTCCGCCGCTGACCGGTCGGGTCGTCGACAACGCCCAGCTGTTGTCGCCGGAGGCCGAGGCCAATCTGAGCGGTGAACTGGCCGCCCTGGAGCAAAAGACCGGTCGCCAGCTGGTGGTCACCACCCTGCCCACACTCCAGGGCTACGAGATCGAGGACTACGGCTACCAGCTGCTCCGCGCCTGGGGCATCGGCCGCAAGGGGGAGAACGACGGGGTCATCCTGATCGTCGCGCCCAATGAGAAATCGGTTCGGGTGGAGGTGGGCTATGGCCTGGAACCCGTGCTGACTGACGCCCTGTCCAGCCTGATCATCCAGCGCGCTCTGTTGCCGGCCTTCCGCGAGGGTCGGTTCGAAGCGGGAATCGTCGCCGGAACCGAGGAGCTGGTGAAGCAGCTGAGCCTGCCGGATACGGAAGCCCGCGCCCTGGTGGCCCAGGCCGCCGCCAGTCCGAAGCGGTCCACAACGCCGGGCTCAAGCCTGCCGCTGATCCTTGCCGTCATTGTCGTTTTCCTGATGCTGACCGGAGCCCTGCGGACGTTCGGCGCGCGCCGCACGGGCGCAGGATTGTGGTGGCTGGCCAGCGCGATCCTTTCCAGTAGTGGTCGCGGCGGCGGCGGCGGCGGTTGGAGCGGTGGTGGCGGCGGCTTCTCCGGTGGCGGTGGCTCCGGTGGCGGCGGCGGCGCGTCGGGGCGTTGGTGACATGAGCCGAAACCCCTTGACCCCATCGGACCTCGCCGAGATTGAAGCGACCGTCCGCGACGCCGAGACCCGGACCGCGGGCGAGATCTTTTGCGTCGTCGCCGAGGAGAGTTCCGACTACCACGGCACCCCCATCGCCTGGGCGGCAGGCGTAGCCCTGTTGGCGCCGGCGCTTCTCCTGTTGGCCGGCGTTCAGGTGACAGCGCCGGACACGCTGCTCTACGGAGGCTGGACCGCATCACAGGTGGAAGGCGTCGGTGAGGCGACCGCCCGCGCGGCGCTGATCGGAACCCTCCTTCTGCAGGCGATACTGTTCATCGCCACGCTGCTGATCGTTTCCGTCCGACCCGTGCGACTGGCCCTGACGCCGCCGGCCATGAAACGAGATCAGGTCCGTCGCCAGGCGCAGGCGCAGTTTCTGGCCAAGAATCTGCACTCGACCCGCGAGCGGACCGGCGTGCTGATCTATGTGTCCTTTGCCGAACAGATGGCCGAGCTGATTGCGGACGAGACTATTCACGCCGAGGTCCCGGACGACACCTGGGTCAAGGCGATGGCCGCGCTGACGTCCGGCCTGAAGCACGGCGAGGCGCTTGCGGGGTTCAAATCCGCGATCGGGCAGTGCGCCGCGGTCCTGGAAAAAGACTTCCCGGCCAGGTCCGACGATAACCCCAATGAGCTCTCGGATCAGGTCGTGGTGCTGCCCCGCGCCGAGTGATCCCGGGCGCTCCACGTGCCGTGTTTCGAAACCGTCACGCAAGCCCGCTTTGCGGCGCTTCAAACCCGAGGTACCATCGTTCAAACTCGGGAGATGAACGGGCCATGGCCTATACCCTCAATGTGAACGGCAAGGCGCTTAGCGCCGATGTGGACGGCGACACGCCGTTGCTCTGGACCCTGCGGGACTCGCTGGGAATTCTGGGCCCCAAGTACGGCTGCGGCGTTGCAGCCTGCGGCGCGTGCACCGTCCATGTCGACGGCCAGCCGATGCGCTCCTGCCAGATTCCCACCGAGAGCGTGGGCAAGGCCAAGATCACCACGATCGAGGCGATGAGCGCGAACCCGGTCGGCAAGCGGGTACAGGCGGCGTGGATGGAGCTGGACGTGGCCCAGTGCGGCTACTGCCAGGCCGGCCAGATCATGTCGGCCACGGCTCTGCTGACCAAAACGCCCAAGCCGACCGACGCCCAGATCAATGAGGCCATGGACGGCAACATCTGTCGGTGTGCGACTTACACGCGGATCCGGGCGGCCATCAAGCGCGCCTCCGGCCAGAAGGAGGCCTGAACCATGACCTATCATGACGTAAAGGCGACCCGTCGCGACATCCTGGCTTCAGTCAGCGCCGCCGGCCTGACCCTGTCGTTCGCCGTCGCGCCAAAGGCCGGCGCGCAGGAAAACGTCCAGACCTCGCTGAACGCCTACGTCCGCGTGGGGCCTAACGGCATCGTTACGGTCATGGCCAAGAACCCGGAGGTCGGCCAGGGCGTCAAGACGATGCTGCCCATGCTGATCGCCGAGGAACTCGACGTCGAATGGAGCAATGTCCGCGTCGAACAGGCCGGCAATGATCCCAAGACCTTTGGCCGCCAGTTCGCCGGCGGCAGCATGGCGACGCCCCTGCACTGGGACGAACTGCGCCGGGTCGGCGCTGTGGCGCGGTCCATGCTGATCCAGGCCGCCGCCCTGGCCTGGAACTGCCCCCCGGGCGAGTGCGTCACGACGCCGGGCAATGTGGTTCACAAGGCGTCCGGCAAGTCCCGGTCCTACGGCTCCCTGGCCCTGGCCTGTGCGACGATCACGCCGCCGGACCCCAAGTCGCTGACGCTCAAGGACCCCAAGACCTACCGCATCATCGGCAAGCCGACCCCGCAGTATGACGTGGCCAAGATTGTCACAGGTCAGCCGTTGTTTGGCATCGATGTGACCCGTCCTGGCATGTTGTTCGCCACCTACGAAAAGGCGCCTGTCTTCGGCGCCAAGGTCGCCGGCGCCAACCTCGACGCCGCCAGAGCCGTCAAGGGCGTTCGCAAGGCGTTTGTGGTCGAGGGTACGGCCGACGCCATGGCGCCTCCAGGGTCGATCGGCCAGGGTCTGTTGCCCGGCGTGGCCGTGGTGGCTGACACCTGGTGGGCGGCGCGCAAGGGCCGCGACAAGCTGGGCGTGACCTGGGCCGAACATCCGACCTCGAGCCAGTCCAGCAAGGGCTTTGCCGCCCAGGCCAAGGCGCTGGCCGCCGGCAAGGGCCAGCGCACGGCGCGAAATGACGGCGATGTGGATGCTGCGCTCGCGGGCGCCGCCAAGACACTTGAGGCCGCCTATTTCTATCCCTTCCTCAGCCACGCCAATCTGGAACCCCAGAACTGCACAGCCGAGTTCAAGGACGGCAAGCTGGAGATCTGGGCCCCGACCCAGAACCCGGAACCCGGCCGCCAGCTTTGCGCGAGAGCGCTGGGCATGAAGCCGGAGGACATCACGATCCATATGATCCGCGGTGGCGGCGGCTTCGGCCGGCGCCTGGCCAACGACTATATGGTCGAGGCGGCCTGGATTTCGCGGGAGGCCGGCGCGCCGGTCAAGCTGCTGTGGACGCGTGAAGACGACATGCAGCACGACCACTACCGCCCGGCGGGCTACCACCATTTCCGCGGTGGGGTCGACGCGGCCGGCAATCTGGTCGCCCTGCACGACCACTTCGTCACCTTCGGCAACGGCACAGCCGCCGCCAGCAGCGCTGGGATGGCGGGGGCGGAATATCCCGCCCTGTTCGTGCCGAACCTGCGCTACGAGGTCAGCATGATGCCCTTGGGCGTTCCGACCGGTCCGCTGCGGGCGCCAGGTTCGAACGCACTCGCGTTCGTGTTCCAGTCCTTCATCGACGAACTGGCCCATGCGGCCAAGGCGGATCCGCTGGCGTTCCAGATCAAGCTGCTGGGCGACAAGCCGGTCGTCGGCACCGCGCCGGCGTCCTACGGCGCGGGCCGGATGGTCGGCGTGCTCAAGGCTGTGGGCGAGATGTCCGGCTGGGCCAATCGCGGCAAGCTGCCCAAGGGCGAAGGCATGGGCGTGGCCTGTTACTTCAGTCACCTGGGCTACTTCGCCGAAGTGGCGCATGTGGCG
The DNA here is from genome assembly GCA_031379795.1 of Alphaproteobacteria bacterium. Lineage (GTDB taxonomy): Bacteria > Pseudomonadota > Alphaproteobacteria > Caulobacterales > Caulobacteraceae > Phenylobacterium. Next base: position 10,532 of record JANNFM010000287.1, on the reverse strand, counting down.
GTGGCTCCGGATGGCGCGATCAAGGTGAAAAAGGTCTGGGTGGCCGCCGATGTTGGTCGCCAGATCATCAACCCGCACGGGGCGCTGAACCAGGTTCAGGGTTCGGTGCTGGATGGTCTCTCCGAGGCGCTGCATCAGCAGATCACCATCGACGCCGGCCGGGTGGAGCAGAACAACTTCACCGACTATCGGCTGATGCGGATCTCCGAGGCTCCAGCCCTGGAAGTGAAGTTTGTCATCACCGACTTCCCGCCGACGGGCCTGGGCGAACCGGCCCTCCCGCCGGCGATCCCGGCCCTGACCAATGCCATCTTCGCAGCGACCGGCAAGCGCATCCGCAGCCTGCCGATCCAGACGGATAAGCTCAAAGCCTGAGGCCCGCTCAGGCTCTGGGATATAGAATGATCTGGGTGCACCGGAAGGCTGTCATCAGCTTTCCGGTGGCCTTGTCTTGAACACTGACGCTCCGAACGTGTGTCACGCTCCCGTTATGCTGGAACGCCGCTACCGCGAGACCAGCCTTTGATCGATGGGAAACGACGCGTTCGATACGACGCGGACCTCAGCGGCCTGCGGATGCGCCGGATTGATCAGCAGGTTTCGCTCCTGCGGCACGATCACGCTGGGGACGCTGAGCGCCAGAGCCGCACGGCGGTTCAGAAATTCATCGCCAAGCACCGCGCAGGCCAGAAGGCCGGGCGGGGTCTCCGACAGGCTTTCAACGGCGGAGGTATCGGGAATGTCGAGGGCAAGCAGGCGGTAATCATCCGGCAACAGCGCCAGATCCAGGTCCAGGTGCACCAGCAGTTCCAGCAGCGCCAGGCTGGGTGCCGACGCGGTGTAGACCATAGGCCGGCCCGGCGAGTTCCAGCGGCCGCCGTACAGGCGCGCGCCCTCGCCACTCAGATCACAGAAGGCCGCCTTTGCGATCCGGTAGACGATCAAGCCGCGATGCCGTGGCCGATCCGACCTAACAGCGTCTCAACGGCCTGGACGCCATGGTCCGTATCAGACAGCGAGATCGGCGCTTGCCCGTGCAGCGCCTTGGTCGGACGCGACAGCCAGGCGAGCGCCTTTTCCGAATTTCCGAATGTGGCCTCGGCGAAAGCGACGAGACGCACGAGGCGCAGGAGGCGATCTGACTCCATGGGGTCCAGCCGCTGACCGGTATCCTCGCGCCGCTTGAATGTGCGACGCGGCAAGACGCTGCGATCTATCACCCCGAAGTCGCCCAGCCCGCGGTCTGCGAAGTGCCGGACAGCGCCTGTCGGAACGCCCTCCCGGACGAGTGCGATAACGTCCATATCCGACCTTAGCCGGCCTACAAGCGCTTCGCCGCCAAGCAGGTTCTCAATGTGCTCCGCCCGCGCAGCTTCCGGAGACAAATCGGTCGCTATGCCGGCATTGGTGTTCTGTGCCTTGGTGTGGATGGCAGTGGTCATAGCTGAATCTACAAAATGCCGATCATGTATCGGCAAAATGTGAATACCTTGATCCTTGCCGAGACACAAGGTCCCGAGCCACGTAACGCGTGGTGCCCGCTGCCAATCGGTTCACTGTCGCCGTCGTCACCCCGAACTCCCGCCGCAGGTCTTCCAAGGGCTCGGCCAGCCGCTCTTCCCAACGCTCGTAGTTGAGGTTGCGCGCGGCACGGCCCCGTTGCCAGCCATCGATGATGGCGTCCATGACCAGTTCGGTCATGTTGGGGTTGTGGGCGCGGCGATAGTCGCTGGCGATGGTCTTGTTGAGGCCGTTGTCGATGATATGGCGGGCATACTGATAACCCAGCGATTCCTGCGGCAGCGCCCGCAACGCGTCGAAGTCCGGGTCCTCGCCGAAATAGCCCACCTCATGCCAGGCCATGGCCTCCGGGTTTCGAGGAAATCGTACGCCCGGTTTCGTCGTCGGACAACGGAAGGGAAATCGTGCACCTGCTCCACTGGCGTGCCGCAGGGTCACGGTTGCCAAGCCGCGTCCAGGGAATAGCGTTCGCTCCAGCAAGAACCGGTAGAGGCAGGAACAGATGGCGATCGTGGACGGTGGGGTTGGCGCGACCGCGACGGCGGCTTCCGAGGGGATAGCGCCAAGGGCCCCGGGCGCGGTCAAGTTCTTCTATTCCATCGGACAGTTCGTTGAGTCCGGTTACCTGATCTGCAACTCTTTCATCTTCTTCTACTATACCGCCGTACTGGGTCTATCCGGCAGTATGGTCGGTGCGGCGCTGGCGATCAGCATGACCCTGGATGCGATAGCCGACCCGCTGATCGGCTCCTGGTCCGACAGTGTCAGGTCGCGATTTGGCCGCCGCCTGCCGGTGATGTTGATCGGCGCGCCGCTGACCATGATCACCATGGGTCTGTTGTTCTCGCCGCCGGCCGGTTTGTCGCCCTTCCTGTTGTTCGGCTGGCTGACACTTTCCAAGATGAGCGTTCGGGCCTTCGCTTCAGTCTACAACATTCCCTATTTCGCGCTCGGCGGAGAGATGTCGGATGACTATGCCGAAAGGGCGCGCATTGTCGCCTGGCGCCTGTTGGCCGGCATTGTCGTCAGCGTCGTCATCACGCGCCTGGCCTACTCGCACTTTTTCGCGGGGGAAGGGGGTCTCCAGCAGCCGGAGCGCTATCCGGCTTTTGGATGGTCGATCGCTGCGCTGATGTTTGCGGGCGGCCTGATCTGTTGTCTGGGAATCTGGCGATTTTCGGCATCGCTTCCGCAGCCCAGCACGCCGCCTAAGCCTATGCTCCAGCGGCTTCCCGGCGAACTCGCGGAGATTTTCCGCAATCGTTCGTTCCGGATTCTGTTCATCTCAATGCTGATGTTCACGTCTGCCGCAGGGGTCCACGCCGCGCTGCAGAACCACAACTATGTCTTCGTCTGGAAACTGAGGCCCGAGGCGATTCAGTACATGACCTATGGCGGCCTCGCCGGGATCACGCTGGGCGTGCCTCTGACCCCGGTGCTCTTGAAGTGGATGGAGAAGAAGGTCGCCGTGCTGTTGGGCTTCGGCCTTGTGATCGCCGCATGGGTTGTCCTGCCTGTGATCCGGGCAACTGGCGCCTTCGCTCCAACCGGCGCCGAGGCCCTGCCCTGGCTGATCGCCACGGCGATGGTCGTGGGTCTGGGCTCCGGGATCATCTTCATCGCACTGCCGTCGATGATGTCCGATGCCGCCGACGAGCACGAACACCTGTACGGCACGCGTCGCGAGGGGCTGTTCTTCTCGGGCCTCGGCTTCGCTGGAAAGGCGGCTGCCGGTGTCGGCACCATGGTCGGTGGTTTTACCCTGGATTTATTGCGGTTCCCACGTGAGGTCGGCCGCCAGGTGAACGCGGTGGTAGACGAGGGTGTGCTGGCCGGCCTCGTCCTGGCATGGGGTCCGCTTTGCGCCCTGCTTTCCTTCATGGGCGCGCTGATATTCGCTCCCTACGCGATCACGCGACACCGGCAGGCGGAGATCGCCGCCGCGCTCAAGATCAAGCGCGCCGAGGACGTCAGTGCGGGACGTAGCTCCTGAGCACATCTTCGATGATGCGCTCCAGCTGCTCCAGGTTCCCGCATTGCTTGGCCACATGGCAGAAGCGGGCGTAGCGGTGCATGACGCTGTCGCCCTGGGCCCAGTAGCTCTCGGGTTCCGGGTTCAGCCAGATGACGGCCCGGGCCCGGTCGTGGATCTGGCGCATGATGTCCAGGCGGGGATCGGCAAAGTTTGAGCGCCCGTCGCCTAAGAAGATCACCGTGGTCCGCCGGTCGATCTTGTCCAGGTGCTGCTCGGCAAAGTCCTGCAACGAGCGACCATAGTCGGTCTGCTGGAAGCCGATCTCCTGCAACACTTTCAGGATCGCGGTGTCGACGCCGTGGTCGTCGAGGATGTCGTTGACGCTGATCATCCGGCCCGAGAAGGCGAACGCCTCCATCCGCTCGACCACTTCATTCAGGGAGTAAAGGAAGGTCAGCAGGAACTGGGCGGACGCCGCCACCGATTTCGAGACATCACAGATCGCCACAATCGACGGCTTGTCGATCTTCTTGACCTTCCAGAGGATCTCGAACGGCACCCCGCCGTAGCCCATGGAGCGGCGCAGGGTCTTGCGGACGTCCAGGTGACCTTTGCGGGCAGCGCGACGGCGGCGCGAGTACTTGGCGGCCAGCCGCTTGGCCATCTTCTTCACCATCGCCTGCATCAGCACGTAGTCGACGGGATCGACGCCGCCGTCGGCGTTCAGCTGTTTGCGCAGCAGGCGTTCCTCACGCAGCTCCCGGGCCGAGCCGGCGGCATAGAGGTCGTGCTGGCGGGCCACATAGGTCTGGGCCTGTTCGAACAGGCTGCGGCGGGCCTCGTCCAGACGATTGGCCAGACCCTCGCCCTGGCCGTCCGGCATCCGGCGGGCATTGGCGATGATGCGCTCGATCTCCTCCAGCCCCATCTCCTCCAGCAGCCGCCGGGTCAGGCGAGACCGCTGGGTGGTCAGCCGGATGTCGGCGACACCGGCGCGGGCGGCGGCCTCTTCCATGGATTGCTGGACGGCTGTGGCGTCGCCCTGCAGCACGGCCTGCGCCAGCGGTGAGCCCCCGGCCTGGGCCATGTCTTGTTCCGACGGCGCGCCCTGTTCTGAGTCCTTGCCGCCCGGCGGCAGAGTGACCGTGTCGCGGCTGAAGAAGGTCTCGAACACCGCATCAAACCGGTCCACCTCGTCGGCGGTCTTCGCCAGCGTGGCGCACAGGGCGTCCTTGAACAGCACCCGGTCGCCATAGCCGGTGACCAGCACCGCACGACTGGCGTCAATCGCCTCCGCCGGAGAGATCCGGACGTCAGCGGCCCTGAGCGCGCGGAAAAACTGTTCGAGGGTGTGCTGCATCCTACCTCCCCCGCGAAGCGGCGGGAGGGGGACCGCCCGCTGAGGCGGCGGACGCAGGCCGGCGCCGAAGAGCGGGGGGTGGAGGGGGCGAGCCCCAGTCACGGAGCCACAAGGCGCCCGGTCGTCCCTCTGAGCTTGCAGCTTGCCCCCTCCACCACCGGCTCTGCGGCCGGCGGTCCCCCTCCCGCCGCTTCGCTGGGGAGGTAAGGGGCTTAAGCGCGGTCACCCTCATCGCCGGTGCAACAGTTCCGGGATCTGGGGCTCAACGGCCACGATGTCCTGCTCGAATTTCAGGATCACGTTCAGGGTGTCACGCACCATGTCGGGTGACAGGCTGTCGGCGTGCAGCAGGATCAGCGCGCGAGCCCAATCCACGGTCTCCGAGATCGACGGCGGCTTGCGCAGGTCCAGCGTGCGCAGCGTCTGCACAAAGGCCACCAGTTCCTTCGTCAGGCTGGCCTCGATGCCCGGCACCCGGGTCGCGACAATACGTTCCTCCAACGCCGCCTCCGGCAGCGGGATGTGCAGGTGCAGGCAGCGGCGCTTCAACGCGTCGCCCAGGTCGCGGACATTGTTGGAGGTCAGGAACACCAGCGGCGGGGTCTTGGCCGAGATCACCCCCAACTCGGGCACTGAGACCTGATAGGCCGACAGGACCTCCAGCAGAAATGCCTCGAACGCCTCATCCGACTTGTCGACCTCGTCGATCAGCAGGACGCAGCCATCATCCTCGCGCAGCGCCTTCATCAGCGGGCGGGGCTCAAGGAAAGGCTCGGAGAAGAACAGGTCGCCCATCCCATGCAGGCGCACCATGGCGGCGTCCATGTCCGGCGCGTCGGCCAGCGCCACACCCATCCGGTCCTTCAGGATCTGGGTGTAGAGCAGCTGCTTGCCGTACTTCCACTCGTACAGGGCCTTGGACTCGTCCAGCCCTTCGTAGCACTGCATCCGGATCAGCGGCAGACCCAGCAGCGCCGAGGTGGACAGCGCCAGCTCGGTCTTGCCGACGCCCGCCGAGCCCTCGACCAGAATTGGCTTCTGCAGATTGACCGCCATGTAGAGCGCGGTGGCGATCCGGCGTGAGGCGATATAGCCGACACTGCCAAGGCCCGCGATCAGGGCATCGACCGAGGCCATGGGATCGGCCGCGCCAGCGGCGCGCGCGGTCGTCGTGGATGTTGTCAAACTCAGGATCTTTCGAAATGCAGCGGGCCCGGAAGCCCGATTGTGCCAAGCGCTTCATCCAGAAGCAAACAAGCGTTTGGATTGCCGCGCATTCCCGGTGGAATCAAGCGCCGCGTACCTAAACCTCGAACCTGACCCCTTGCGCCAGCGGCAAGCTGCGACCGTAGTTCACTGTATTGGTCGCGCGCCGCATATAGGCCCGCCAGCTGTCGGACCCCGCCTCGCGACCGCCGCCGGTTTCCTTTTCGCCGCCGAACGCCCCGCCAATCTCGGCGCCCGAGGGGCCGATGTTGACGTTGGCGATGCCGCAGTCCGAGCCGCGCGAAGAGATGAACAGTTCCGCCTCGCGCATGTCGTTGGTGAAGATCGACGATGACAGGCCCTGGGGCACGTCGTTCTGCAGGGCGATGGCCGCCTCAAGGTCGGCGTAGGCCATCACATAGAGGATCGGCGCAAAGGTCTCGCGTTTCACCACCTCGGTCTGCGCCGGCATCTCCACCAGCGCGGGACGGGCGTAACACCCGCCGCCCAGATCGACTGGCTCGCCGCCGATGACCGTTCCGCCCGCGTGGCGCGCGTCGCCCAGCGCCTGCTGCATCAGGTCGTAGCCGGCCGGATCGATCAGTGGACCCACAAGCGTGTCGGCGTCGCGGGGGTCGCCGACCTTGACCGAGGCATAGGCCGCCTTCAGACGCGGCACGAACGCCTCATACTGGCTCTCATGGACAAACAGGCGGCGCAGCGAGGTGCACCTCTGGCCGGCGGTCCCCATGGCGGCGAAGGCCACGCCCCTCAGGGTCAGGTCCAGATCCGCCGACGGCGTAACGATGGCGGCGTTGTTGCCGCCAAGTTCCAGCAGTGATCGCGCAAAACGCGCCGCCAGGCGCGGGCCGACCGCGCGGCCCATGGCCGTGGAGCCGGTCGCCGAGACCAGGGCCACGCTCGGGTGATCCACCAGCGCCTCGCCGACCTCGCGCCCGCCGATCACAACGCTCGAGAGCCCGTCCGGCGCATCGCCAAACCGCGCCACGGCCCGCTCGAACAGCGCCTGGACCGCCAGCGCGGTGAGCGGCGTCTTCTCCGACGGCTTCCAGACGCAGGTGTCGCCGCAGACCAGCGCCAGGGCGGAATTCCACGACCACACTGCAACCGGGAAGTTGAATGCCGAGATGATGCCCACCACGCCCAGCGGATGCCAGGTCTCCATCATCCGGTGCTCGGGCCGTTCGGTGGCGATGGTCAGGCCGAACAGCTGTCGTGACAGGCCCACGGCATAGTCGCAGATGTCGATCATCTCCTGCACCTCGCCCAGGGCCTCGGACACGATCTTGCCGGCCTCAAGCGTCACCAGCTGACCCAGCTCGCTCTTGGCGGCACGAAGCTCCTCGCCGAACAGCCGCACCAGCTCCCCGCGTCGGGGGGCCGGGACATTGCGCCAGGTCAGGAACGCCGCGTGTGCCCGCTCCACGGCGACCGCCACCTCGGCGCGCGAGGCGTCATGGACATGGGCGATAATCTCGCCGGTCACGGGCGAGCGGATCGGGCGGCTGCCGCCAGTCCACAGGGCCTCGGCCACGCCCAGGCGGCCCAGCACGGCGACGGCGTCCGAAGTGGCGGATTGGATCTTCATCTGAACGGTCATGACCTACTCGGCGGCGGCGCGAAAGGGTGAAGTCTCAGGCGCGTAGAACCGCCCGAACCGGTTGGCCAGGAAGGCCGGCAGCGGAATGTCCTCCTGCCGTATGAAGCCCGCCTGCGGCAAGTCGCCGTCGGCCAGCATGTCCAGCACCGCACAGATCGCCCCGGCCGTGGTGATCTGGATGGCGCTCCGGGTCTCGCCGCCGATGTCCTGCGCAAACACCTTGTTGACGTAGGTCTCCTGCATCAGGTGTCCCGCCTTCATCCCCGAGACGGTGACGAAAACGATCACCACGTCCTGCAGGGTGGCCGGCACGGCGTTCTCAAGAATGTCCTTCAGCACGTCACGGCGATTGCGCAGGTTCAGGTCGTTCAGCAGCGCCTTCATGATCGCCGCGTGGCCGGGATAACGGATGGTCTTGTAGTTGAGATTGCGAACCTTGCCTTCGAGCGTCTGGCACAGGGTGCCCAGCCCGCCTGAGGTGTTGAACGCCTCATAGGCCACACCGTCGAGGGCGAAGGCCTCGCACTCCTCCAGCGCCGGGGTCTCGCGCAGCACCCCGCCGGTGATCGCCTCGCAGGGCTCGCAATACTCGTTGATCACCCCGTCGGTCGACCAGGTCATGTTGTAGTTCAAGGCGTTGGACGGATAGCGCGGCAGGGCGCCGACCCGCAGGCGCACATCATGCAGCTGGTCGAAGGGCTTGATCAGGTCCCAGGCCGCGATGGTGATGAAGCCGGGCGCCAGACCACACTGCGGGACAAAGGCGGTGGTCGCATCGGCGGCCAGCTCGCGGACGATACGGCTGGACGCGACATCCTCGGTCAGGTCCAGATAGTGGGCGCCGGCCGCCTTGGCCGCGCGGGCCACCACCGTCGTCAGATGAAACGGCGCGCAGTTGACGACCGCGAACGCGCCATTGAGCGCCAAAGCCAGGGTCTCAGAGTGATCGATGTCTATGGCGATTGCGCTGACGCGCGCGTGACCCTCAAATGCCAGCAGGGCGTCCCCGGACTGGTCCAGGAGGCTCACCTCGTAGTCTCCGCAATCGACCAGTAGGTCCACCACGGTCGAGCCAATTTTGCCGGCTCCGATAACAGCCACGCGACGCATCGTTCATCCCCTCAAGCGATGACTCGAGAATCCGCGGGGCGACAGTCGATTGCAATTGCCAAACCGGCGATATGATGAGATCACCTCGGCCGTATGACGTGACTTTTCGGCGAAATGACGATGGATGATCTGGACGAACACCTCCTGTCCCGTCTGCGCGAGAACGCCCGGGCCCCGGTCGCCGAACTGGCGCGCGCGCTGGGTCTGTCACGCACCACCGTTCAGAGCCGGCTGGCCAAGCTGGAGCGGAACGGCGTCATCGCCGGATACGCGGTGCGCCTTTCGGGCGCCTATGGAGCCGCGCGGGTCCACGCCTTCATCATGCTGACCGTCGAGCCGAAACAGGCCGCCGCCGTCACCGCCGTGCTCAAACGCATGCCCGGCGTACGCCGCCTGCAATCGGTCAGCGGCCCCTTCGACCTGATCGCGACCGTCGAGGCGGCCGATGTGGCGGATATGGACGCCGTGATCGACGAGATCGGCTCGGTGACGGGCGTGGAGCGCACCAATTCGTCGATCGTGCTGTCGACCAAGTTTGATCGCTGACCCATGGCCGCCATCCTCGCCCTGCACGCTCACCCGGACGATATCGAAATCCTGGCCGGTGGAACCCTGGCCCGGCTGTCGGAGCTCGGGCATTCGGTGACCATCGTCACCGCCACGGCGGGCGAAGGCGGTTCCGCCGTGTTCGAGCCCGCCGAGACGGGCCGCATCCGTCAGGCCGAGGCGACCGCCGCCGCCGCCCTGATCGGGGCCGACTATCGCTGCCTGGGCTTTGCCGATCTCGGGGTCTTCAACGACGACCCGTCACGTCGAGCCGTGACCGAACTGATCCGCAGTGTGGCCCCGGACCTGGTGATCACCGCCTCGCCCATCGACTATCACCCCGACCACGAGGCCATCAGCGTTCTGGCCCGCGACGCCTGTTTCGCCGCGCCGGTGGCAAACTACCGTACCGGTACGGCACGGGCGCTCAACCGTATCCCGGCGCTCTACTTCATGGACTCCATCGGCGGCCGCGACCGGGACGGCACCCGCATCCCCCGCCACTTCGCCGTCGATGTCGCCACGACCTTCGCCACCAAACAGGCGATGCTGGCCCAACACCAGAGCCAGGCCGACTGGGTCGCCAGACAACACGGCATCACCGACCACCTGGCCGACATGGTCGCCTGGACCCGCCGTGTCGGCCGAGATTTCGGCGTCGACTACGCCGAAGCCTTCCGCCAATACCGCCACCCGCCCTATCCGACGGCACCGGTATTGCAGGATTTGCTGGGCCGTCTGATCCTCCCCGCCAACCCCTGACCCCAACACCGCCCATCCCCGCGAACGCAGGCACCCGGGTGCCTTCGCCCAACCGCATAAGATAACCTTACCTCCCCCGCAAAGCGGCGGGTCGAAGCCGAAGTCGAGCCCGGGGGGCTCGGCGCAGGCGTAGCGGACCGCCGGCCGAGGCCAAAGGCCGCAGAGCCGGGGGTGGAGGGGGCGAGCCTCAGGCCCTTAGCCCCCGTCGCCTTCTGCGTCTTTCTGCGTTTTCTGCGGTCCCCTCTGCGCCCCGGCCTTAGCGGCGTCGCCGGTGGGCTGACCCCCTTCGGTGAGGCCCGCAAGTTCGCAACAGATCCCAATCCCCCCCGGGTCCACGGCCAGCCCGCCGTCACGACCGCTCGATTTCGTCGCCTCAAAGCTGTCGATAGCAAATGAAGAGGTCCGCTTTTCGTAGCTAATCAAATGTCCGC
>JANNFM010000281.1:0-3792 GCA_031379795.1 Alphaproteobacteria bacterium | reverse complement strand
GGTGAGGTTCAGCGGTTCTCCGCTACATCACGCCGGATCCAACTCCGTCGTAACCCGTCCATCAGCCTCGATCCGCCCTACGAAAACATCCTGCGCAGGCCTGAAAACCTCGATGACCCATCCGTCCGGCTTCGACCGGGCGGTGTCGGCCAGCGCCGCTTGATCCGTGGCAAAGATTGCTGAGCCGATGGCGAGCGGCACGTGCATCCCATCAGTCCTGTAGAGCCGATACTCAGGCATCGGCATCAGACCGCAAACGATGACAAGAGTCTGACTTCGGGCCCGCCGCCCGCCACCTCGACCTTGCGCACCAGGCGTTCGTCGGCCGTCACGAAGGGGCAGGCCTCTGCGGCGGCCAGTGCCAGGTAGAAGCAATCGTAGGCGGGGTGGTTGAGGCTGATCGCGATGCGCGTTGCGGCTTCCATCAACGGCTGCATGGGTTTCAGGTCGATATCCGCTCGACTGAGCGTTTCTGCCGCCCTCACCGCCTGATCGTGAGCCAGAAACTCGCGACGCACCTGCTTCCAAAGGACGTTGGCGCACTCGGCGATTAAGAGATCGGGTGCAGTGAAGCGGTGCTCCCGCCTCAGCGCCAGCGCCAGGATCGAACCGTCCTCAGGAATAACCCACTTCAGCGCGACACTGGCATCGACGACAAGCAGGGTCACCGTTCGTCGCGGCTCTCACGCAACAGGACTTCTGAGAGCGTATGGGGCCGATCCCCGATCTCAGCCCGCAGTTTCGCCGCCAGTTCCTCGAAGGTGGGTTCGGTCTCCGACCTCAGCGCCTGACGTAGAATCTCGCGATGCTCGGCTTCGGCGGAACGACCGTTGCGGGCCGCGCGGCGTTTCAGACGGGCAACCACTTCGTCTTCCAGGTTCCGGACGTGCAGGTTGGAGGGCATCGCGATCTCGTTGATCTCAGTGCTCTCAATGAGATCACTTTCCGGCCGTTGAGGCAAGCCGCGACAGCGCCCGCGCCTTCGCCAACCGTCGCACCCCCTCGTCCAGCGTCTCGTCGCCCTTCGAGAAACACAGCCGCACGATGCTCGTCACCGGCTCCGTCTCATAGAAGGCCGACACCGGGATCGCCGCTACGCCGGCCTCTTTCACGGCCCGCAGGCAGAAGTCCCGGTCACCCTCCGCGATCCCCGATCCCAGCAAATCGACACACAGGAAATAGGTGCCGTCCGCCGGCAGCACCGCGAACCCCTCACGCCGCAGGCCCTCGACCATCCGGTCCCGCGACCGCTCCAGCCCCAACGGCATATCGCGGAACCAGTCCCCCGCATGCTCCAGCCCCCAGGCCACGGCGGTCTGCAGGTTGGGCGGCGTCGTGAACGTCAGGAACTGATGGGCCCGGGTCAGCGCGTGGGTGAGGGCAGGGGCGGCGCAGAGATAGCCCACCTTCCAGCCGGTCAGGCCGAACATCTTGCCCGCCGAGCCGATCTTGACCGTCCGCTCACGCATGCCGGGATAGAGCATCAGAGGGCGATGCCGGGCGCCGGAAAACACCACCTTCTCCCAGACCTCGTCGCAGACCACCACCGCGTCATGGGCCACACAGAATTCCGCCAGCAGCGCCAGATCCTCATCGGGCAGGACGACGCCGGTGGGATTCATCGGGTTGTTGAGCACGACCAGCCGCGTGCGGTCGCTGAACGCCGCCTCCAGCATCGCCCGGTCGAACCGCCAGTGCGGCGGCTGAAGCGTCACCAGCTTTGGCACGCCCCCGGCCCGCCGGATCACGGGCAGGTAGCTGTCGTAAAAGGGCTGGAAGACGACCACCTCGTCGCCCGGCTCGATCAACCCGAAGAAGCCCACCGCCAGCGCCTCCGTGGCGCCGGACGTGATCGTCACCTCAGAAGCCCAGTCCAGGTCCACCCCCTGGGTCCGCCCATAGTGCGCCGCCACCGCCTGGCGCAGCTCCGGCAACCCGGTCATCGGCGGATACTGGTTGTTGCCGTTCAACACCGCCTCGGCCGCCTTGGCCCGCACAGCCTCCGGGCCCGGGTCGTCCGGATATCCCTGGCCCAGATTGATCGCCCCCAGCTGGGCGGCCAGCCCTGACATCTCGGCAAAGACGGTGGTGGGCAGGCTTGCGTAAATCGAATTGACCATGGGCACGACTTTGGCTTTGGACAGGACCGTTGACCAGCCTTGGGAGCCACCATGCAGATCGTTTCGTTTGAACCGGCTCACGCCGAGGCGTTCCGGGCGCTGAACGAAGCCTGGATCTCGAAGCACTTCCGTCTGGAGGCCGCCGACCATCTGGTGCTGGACGACCCGGTCGGCCAGGTGATCGACAAGGGTGGACAGATCTTTGTGGCCATCGACGGTGACGCCGTGGTGGGCTGCGTGGCGCTCAAGGCCATGGGCGACGGCGGCTTCGAAGTCGCCAAGATGACGGTCGCAGAAAGCCATCGGGGAACCGGTCTCGGCCGCGCCTTGCTGCAACGGTGCATAGATGCAGGCGCGGCGGCCGGCGCGCGGCGCCTCTATCTGGAAACCAACACCAGGCTGGGACCCGCAATCGGCCTCTACCGCGCGCTGGGGTTCCACGATCTGCCGCCCGGCGAGACGCCCTACGACCGCTGCGACGTTTTCATGGAACGGCCTTACTAGAGGCTCGCCTGGACGCTGTAGAGCCCCGCATAGACCCCGCCGGCCGCGATCAGGTCGTCGTGGCGGCCCTGCTCGGCGATCCCCTGATCCGTCAGCACCAGGATGCGGTCTGCGTAACGCACCGTGGAGAGACGGTGGGCAATGACCAGGGTGGTCCGTGCCTTGGCCAACTCCAGCAACGCCCGCTGCACCGCCCGCTCGCTCTCGTTGTCCAGCGCACTGGTGGCCTCGTCGAAAATCAGGATCGGCGGGTCTTTCAGGAAAGCCCGCGCTATGGTCAGCCGCTGCTTCTGGCCGCCCGACAGGCGCACCCCCCGCTGGCCCACCTCGGTGTCGTAGCCCTGAGGCAGAGCCATGATGAAGTCATGGGCATTGGCGCGGCTGGCGGCCTGCTCGATCTCGGCCTGGGTGGCGGCGGGCCGACCATAGCGCAGGTTCTCGGTCACGGTGCCGGCGAACAGGTAGACGTCCTGCTGCACCACACCGATGTTGCGTCGGAGCGAGCTCAGGCTGGCGTCGCGGATATCCACCCCGTCAATCAGGATCGCGCCGTCCGAGACCTCGTAAAACCGAGGGATCAGGGAGCATAGGGTCGACTTGCCGATCCCTGACGCGCCGACGAGGGCCACAAACTCTCCGGCGCGCACCTCGAGCGAGGTGCGGCTGAGCACCAACGGATCGTCCTGGCGATATCGGAAGCTGACATCCCGGAACGAGATCGCGCCGTCGACCCAGGCCAGGTCGCGTGCGCCAGGACGATCCTGAATGTCCGGCTCGGTTTCCAGAATGTCCATGAACCGGTTGAAGCCGGTGTAGCCCATCTGCCATAGCCGCACGAAGTTCACGGTCCGGGTGATCGGGTCGACCAGAATGGCCACGCACAACAGGAAGGTCAGCAGGTCGCCGACCCCCAGCTCCGCCTGCACGACGCGGATGGCCCCGGCCACGAGGACGCCCACCGTGATCAGCTGGGCGATGGTGGACATCCCGATGGAGAACCAGGCCTCGCTCTTGTAGCCAAAGCGCCGGATGTCCAGAAACCGGGCGTTCTCCCGCTCAAACCGTCGGGTTTCGATCTGCTCGTTCGCAAAAGACTTCACCACCCGGATGCCCGACAGCGAATCCTCCACCTGCTCGTTGATCGCCGCGATCTGTTGCTTGCCCAGCT
>JANNFM010000096.1:0-4009 GCA_031379795.1 Alphaproteobacteria bacterium | reverse complement strand
CATCGAGACCGCGCTGGGTCGCCGGCGGACCACCCGCAATGCGCCCCGAACCCTTGATCTCGACCTGATCGCGCACGGACGGACTATCCTGAGCACCCCCGACCTCACCTTGCCTCACCCCCGCGCCCACGACCGCCGCTTCGTCATGGGCCCCCTGGCCGAGATCGCGCCCGGGTGGGTGCATCCGGTGCTCGGCCAGACCGCCGAGGCGCTGGCGAGGGTGGCGACGGTGGGCGTAGATGCGGAGACTTAGGGCTTGCTGTGACGTCTCTTATGCCTTACTTCAATGTAAGGAATTACCCATATAGGTGTATCATGACCACCGCCACACTCACCAGCAAGGGCCAGATCACCGTTCCTGCGGCCGTCCGCACGGCCATGGGTGTGGGCGTTGGTGACCGCGTCGAGTTCGTGGAGGTCGCGCCGGGGCGTTACGAGTTCATCGCCGCGACAGGCTCGGTAACGGCCCTCAAGGGCATGTTCGGCAAGCCCGCCAGGCCGGTGTCGATTGAGGCCATGAACGCGGCCATCGCGGCGCGGGGCGCGGCTGCGGGTCGTACCCCCGAGTGATCGGTCTGGATACCAACGTCCTGGTTCGGTACATCATGCAGGACGACGTCCGGCAGTCACCGCTGGCCGACCGATTGATCGAGAGCCTGACTGTCGAGGCGCCGGGGTTCATATCCCTCGTGACGGTGATCGAGTTGGTCTGGGTGCTGTCCTCGGCCTATGGCCTGACCGACACCAGGATTGCAGAGGGGCTGGAGACCCTGTTGCGCACGCGGGAGATCCGGGTTGATCAGGCCGAAACGGTCTGGAAATCCCTGCGCGATTTTCAGGTCACCCACGCTGACTTCGCCGACTGCCTGATCGCTCAGACTGGCCGCATGGCTGGCTGTCAGACCACCATGACCTTTGATCGCGAAGCCGCGAAACTGAACGGCATGACGCGGTTGGGCTGACGGATCTTCAGGCCAGCAGTGACAGCACTGTCCGGCGTCCCACGGCGTCAAGAGCCTCGAGCACCGTGTCGATCTTGACCTCCGTGGCGCCGTCGGTCAGGCGCCGGACGGCGCCTTCGCTTTTGCCGAGGCGTTTGGCCAGAGCCACGTTGGTGACCCGGTCCTTCCGCATCGCCTGGGCCAGGATCGCGCGGGCCGCCGTCACCGGGTCCAGGACCACCAATTCCTCTTGGCCCACCGCTTCACGCGGTTCCGGGATCACCCGGCCCATCGCCATATAAGCCAGGATGGCTTCCTCCAGCGCATCGGCCGCGTTTGTGCGCGCCTCTTCCAGCGTGTCGCCGCCGGTGATGGCCTCGGGCACATCCGGAAACGTCACCAGAAAGCCATCGGCGCCCTGATCCTCGATCTGTGCGGGATAGGCCCAGGTCTGCATGTCAGAACTCCTCCTTGGCGATGCCCAGTTGCTTGAGCATGGCGAAATAGACGCCGGGTTTCAGTTCGCCGGTCTGAACCGTGGTCCATCGGTCTCCGACGATCAGGATCTGATGGCCGCCCTTGCCGCGCGAAGCGTCGAGCCGGACATCGACGCCGCGACCCTTGGCCCACTTCTGCGCGCGTCGAATGAACTCTTTGCCGTTCACTCTCGCAATATCGTAGCAAACACGACGAATTTCAATCTGAATCTGCGGGCTCGTTCGCCAGAGTCGCGTCCCGCACCCCCTGCGCCACGTCCTTTATCGCGTCGTTCGCCCGTCGCTGCCGCGCCAGATCCTCAGCCGTCAGCCCTTCCAGACCGAGATAACCCCGTCGCCACCCCGCAGGGCCCGGCCACACCAGCGGGTTCCGGACCGTCGTGCGCGGCCCGGTCGCGGTCTCCAGTAGCTCCAGAGCCTTCGCCAGCGTTGCATTCTGCGAGGCGACGTCAAACGGCAGCCCGGCCGCGTTGCCCAGCGGCACGTCGCTGAACAGAAATCTCGGCACGCCGCAGTGTTCTACGATGTCCAGCGCGGCGCCCATCACCACGGTGGGAATGCCGGCGGCCTCCAGCACTCTCGCGGTCAGGCTCAGGGTTTGGTGGCAAACCGGGCAGTTGGCCACCAGCACCGCAACGTCTGCACCATCGGCCTGGCACCGCGCCAGCACTTCCGGGGCATCGACTCCCAGCGTATGCCGCTGGCTTCGGTTGGTGGGCACGCCATGGAATCGTGGGGTCAGCCCGCCGATCCTGCCTGTCTCCACGGCGCGGCGCAGGGCGGGTAGGGGGAACCAGCCGTTCGGGTCATCGCTGAGGTGCGCCCGATCCACCGCCACGTGACTGACCCGCAGATCGTGGTCGCGCTCCACATCGCCGGAATAGACGGCGAAGAACTTGGCGGCGGCATTGTAGGGCGCGCTCGCGCGTTGATCGCCCTTGTCTGACTGGTAGGGCGCTGCCGTGGTCAGGAGCGCGATGCGGCAGTCCGACAACGGCTTGGTCAGCCGTGTGAACGGGACATCGTCAAAGCGGGCATACTGATACGGATTGCCGTAGCCCAGCGCTCCATACCAGGCGTGAGTGCGCGCGATATAGCGGATCGGCGGGTCGTCATCGGCCGCGGCATCAGACATGCCTGCATCCCCGTCAGCGCACGACGCCGGTGACTTCCTTGATCAGGCCCTGAACGGTGGCCTTCTGGCCCGCAGCCCAGACGACTTTCAGATAGGCCAGGGTCCGCCCGGCAGCCTCGTCGAAGCGCCAGTCGCAGGCGTCAAAACGACAGCTCTTGAAGGTCGGCGGCTCGCCACCGGCATAGATCATGCGGCAGTCGCGGAACTCGCAGGCCTCGAAGATCTCGCCGTCCAGCTGGACGGTTTCGTGATTATAGATGGTGTCGCTCGGCATGGGGCCTCAGGTTTCGTCCGGGGTCGTCTCGGGCGGGGGTTCGCCAGCCGCCTCGGCGCGGTCCCGCTCACGCTGTTCGCGCTTGGCGCTGGCCTTTTCATTGACCTTCAGCGCCTTCTGGCGATCGCGTTCCATGCGCTCGAATTGATAGTTTGGCTTCCGCGCCATGCGTTCACTCCGTGAGGGTGGTGTTGCAGTCGACGAAGAAGGCCAGAGCCTGCGAAGGGCTCTAGGAGTCCGACGCGGGGCTTTCGGGCGCGGGGCTTGCCGGCTCAGCGGCCTTGAAGGTGGCCGCGCAGATGGCTTCCAGGTGGCCACGCACGGCGCGGGGCGCCAGCAGGGCGTCCACGGCACGGCAACCGTCGGCTTTCAGGCGCTCTTTAAGCTGGACAAGGTTCGGGATGTTCCCCGAGCGGGCCAGTTCATATGCGCGTTCGATTGTGGATGTTGTCATGTGCTGAATTGGGCTCTGGCGGAGACAGCTTACACCATCTCCGCCAGAATTGCCCGCCGTCCTTAGGCTGCGCCGAGCTGGCCAGCGGACATCTTGCCGCTGCGCTGATCACGCTCGAGCTCGTAGGAGAGCTTTTGACCTTCGTTGATCGAGCCGAGGCTCGAACGCTCAACGGCCGAGATGTGTACGAACACGTCTGCGCCGCCGTCGTCAGGTTGGATGAAGCCGAAGCCCTTGGTGGGGTTGAACCACTTCACAGTACCGGTAGCCATAGTTGTCACCTTTCGGGTGCAAGTTTTCGTGCGCCCCTAGTGGGCCACGAAATCAAAATCTCGGAGAGGATCGTGGTAGGCTCGGGGCTCGATCCGAAGAAAAAGCGTAGAGAGCAACCGAACCAAAGCGATATTCGACAAACGTCTTATATCAGAGATGCGGTCGAAAGCCAGTTCTTTCGCAAGTGCGTCGCAACGATGGCCTGAACTATCTATCTCGCAGGCGCCGAAATCGTCGTTTGCCCGTCGAGGCGCATGTCTCGGGGTGCGCCGAATTGCGGGCAGCGGCCTTTGCGGCCTGTCGATAGCAAATGAAGATGTCCGCTTTTCGTAGCTAATCAAATGTCCGCTTCTGTTGTTGTGTTTGGGCCTGTGGGGTTGTGGTCGAGGCGGAGCCTCGTCCACAAATCCACAGGTCGGCGGCCGAGCGGGCTTA
>JANNFM010000095.1:0-7987 GCA_031379795.1 Alphaproteobacteria bacterium | reverse complement strand
ATCGCGGCCGAGGACGCCTTCTCTGACCACGTCGAGCAACTGATGCGGCGCATCGACACCTCAAATCGAAACAGGAGATCCCGGCGATGAGCCAGGCGACAAACATGATCACGCAGCCACCCGTCGGGACGGTGACGACGCGCTTCAACGCCCTGCAGCACGGCATCCTGTCGGACTACACCGTCCTGCCGTGGGAGGATGCGGAGGCCTATGCCACGCTGGTCGCGGCGCTGGTCTCCGAGCATGCCCCTCGAGGTCCCACCGAAGAACACCTGGTCGAGGAATTGGCCGGCATCCTGTGGCGCAAACGCCGGCTGCGGCTGGCGGAAGCCGCCGCGTTTCGTCGCGGCCTGAGCGGGGCGATGGTTTCTTACCGGGAGACCGGCAAGGTGGCGCTTGCGCATCTCGAGACCACTGGTCAATCCGTCCGGGTATCGGAAGCCGTACAGGCCAGCGATGCCGACACCGAAGACGAGATGCGCGACGTTGAGGCCGACGAAACGATCACCCAAAAAGCCCTCGACCTGCTGACGGAAGACGGCCCCGACAGCTACGCCCGCGCCCTGGCAGCATTGCGCGAGGATACCGTGGCCTGGTGGGAAACCGAACTGGACCCCGATCAGAACGCAAGATCGGCGGCGGATCGACCCTTCACGCCGGACGCGAAGGGACTGCTCCGGTTTCTGGAAACCGAGGTGCGCGACTGGTTTGCAAAGCGAAAGCAGGAACTGGCCAACCGCCCCCTGATCCGTGACCAAGCCTTCGGTGAAGCCCTCGACGACAGCAAGCTGGAACGGCTGGGCCGCTACGAAGTCCACCTCGACCGCAAGCTGGAGCGGATGCTGACCATGCTGATACGGCTCAAGGACCTGAGGCAGGCGGCGAACCCGGGCTGATCCGTTTCGCAAAAAGGGTGACTTAAATAGATCGTTTAGGTTACACTAAACACATGAGCCGAAAGCCGATTCCCGCAACCACCACGCCCGCTGTCAGGCAGGCGGTGATCTATGCCCGCGTGTCCTCGAAGGAGCAGGAGAAGGAAGGCTTCTCCATCCCCGCACAGCAGAAGCTGCTCAGGGCCTATGCGACCACCGAGGGCTTCCGGGTTTCCGAGGAATTCGTCGATATCGAGACGGCTCGCCAGACCGGCCGGACCGCCTTCGGCGAGATGATCGCCTACCTCAAGGCGCACCCATCGGTCCGCACCCTGCTGGTCGAGAAGACCGACCGCCTCTACCGGAACCTGAAGGACTGGGTGACACTCGACGAGCTGGATGTCGAGATGCACTTCCCCAAGGAGGGCGTCGTGCTGTCCCGCGACTCCCGATCCTCCGAGAAGTTCATGCACGGCATCAAGGTGCTGATGGCCAAGAACTACATCGACAACCTGTCGGAGGAAGCCCGCAAGGGAATGCAGGAGAAGGCCGAGCAAGGCATCTGGCCGACCAAGGCGCCACTTGGCTATCGCAATGTCACCGGGCCTGACGGCAAGAAGATCATCGCGCCGGACACTGAGGTGGCACCGATCATCGCCAAGCTGTTCGAGTGGTATGCGACCGGCGAGATCTCTCTGAAGGAAGCCGGCAGCAAGGCGCAGGCCGAGGGCCTCGTCTATGCCCGGAGCGGCGCAAAGGTGCCGGTCAGCACCATCCACACGATCCTGCGCAACCGCCTCTACACCGGCCAGTTCGACTGGAAGGGCAAGGTCATCCAGGGCCTGCACACACCGCTGACCTCCATCGACCTGTGGGAACGGGTGCAGGACGTGATGGACGGCCGCTTCGCGCGCAAGGCCAAGCGCGGCGGCAAGCGGGACTTCGCCTTCTCCGGTCTGATGACCTGCGCAGCGTGCGGATGCGCGGTGGTCGGCGAGATCAAGAAGGAGCGCTACGTCTATTATCACTGCACGGGCTACGCGGGTAAGGTGCGCGGCGACCCGGCCTCGTGCAGCCGCCGCTATGTGCGTGAAGAGGTGATCGAGGGGCAATTCACCGATCTGTTGGGACGGCTGTCGTTCGACGAGGAGGTGATCGACTGGGTGCGCGACGCGCTGCACGCCAGCCATGCCGACGAGCGCCGGGACCATGACGCGGCGATCAAGCGGCTGCAGGGCGAGAACAAGCGCCTGCAGGACCGCATCCACGCCATGTATGTCGACAAGCTGGACGGGCTGATCGACGCCGAGTTCTTCGAGCGGACGTCCAGCGGATGGCGCGAGGAGCAGGCCCGCTGCCAGCGCCAAATCGAACAGCATCAGGCGGCGGACCAATCCTACCTGGACGAAGGTGTGCAACTGCTGGAACTGGCCCGGAGCGCCCAATCGCTGTTTTCGCGGCAGGAACCGCGCGAGAAACGCCGCCTGCTCAACTTCGTCCTATCGAACTGTGTCTGGAAGGACGGGACCATCGCCGCCGAGTTCCGCCAACCGTTTGCTTTATTGGCAGAAACAACGGGCGAGGCGGCGGCCCTTTCGGGCACGCTCAACGCTTCCGGGGCGAAAAGTGAGATTTGGCTGGGGAACTAGGACTCGAACCTAGAACGACGGTACCAAAAACCGCTGTGTTACCATTACACCATTCCCCAGCAGGAACGTTTTCGCCGCGGGGCTGACCCGTGGGAGCGGGGGAAATAGCGCACGCGCCCGCGTGATGCAACGGCTCTGAGCGAGACCCTGTGACGGGCCGCTTGCTAGGCACCAGACCCTCCTCTATATGGGCGCTTCCTAAAAGTCGGAGTGTGGCTCAGCCTGGTAGAGCACCGCGTTCGGGACGCGGGGGTCGCAGGTTCAAATCCTGCCACTCCGACCAACTAGGCCGGCCCCAGACCGGCCCTCCCGCCAGGTGCGGAAGTAGCGCCGACAAGTCCGTCGGTTACCCAGATACCTCCTTGCATGGTGGCTTTTCGGGCACTCGTTTTCGGACCAATCAGAGACCTTTTGGGAATTGACAGGTTAACCCGACCCGGAGGCCCCGCCCCCGCCCAGTCACTCGCGCGGCCACGGTTGCGGCTCCCTACATCCGATGCGCCCCGGCAAACCTGGGGACGTTTTGCAGTTAGTCTGCCAGCACCCCCAAAGGTATCTCCACCGACTAGACCCACCTGCGCCGAAGCCAGATCACCGGCCCGCTGATCACCAGCAGGATCGCCAGGCCGGCGAACAGGTCGTTCAGCCACTTGAACTCCTTGTGGAAGATCACGCCGGCGTGGACATCGGCGAAAAACAGGAACAGCGTCGTGCCCGAAACGGCCTGCTTGAAGGGTATTTTCGCGTCGGCATAGGGTGCGGCGTGATCGTCGGCCACGTAGATGGCCTTGCTGTTCTTGACCAACCAGAGGTCGCCTTGGCGCGTGGCGCTGGTCAGGGATGTGGAGGGGCCCTTGAGCGGCTCCCATTTGTTCGTCCCGGCCACCTGGACGATGCTCTTGCCACCGCCGCGACCGACAAATACCCGGTCATCCACCCGGAAGATATTGGCGCCTGCCATGCCAGACGGGTCGGGAAGGGTCGGTTCCGTCCGCCAGGTCCGCCCATTGTCACGAGAGTCCAGAACACCGAAGCGGGATACGATAGACAGGCGGCCCGGGTCATTCGGCCAGGCCACGATACCGTCGATTTCATGATCCAGGCTGTGTCCCTGATAGGCCGGGGTCAGCGACGACCTTGGCACATCCCAGCCCTTGGTGGCGCCGATGAAGCCGTAGATGTGATTGAGCGGTATTGCCGTGACAGCCAGGTAGAGGATCGGCAGGGCAGCGATCAGGCCGACCAGGGGACCATGTGACCGGAACAGCCACTTCAGCGTGCCGCGGCGGGCCCCAAGCGACAGGCCCATCGATTTTCCATTCCGCTTGACCAACCAGTAGGACAGTCCCGTCACCGACAGCAGCGCGAGGCACACGCCACCGAAGTCGTTCAGCCATATTGACGCCTCGCCAGCCAGCAAACCACGTCCGAAGTGGATCTCGCGAACGAAGGTGTTGAACGCGACGTCTCCGCCCAGGCCTTCGACCCGGTCTCCGCGCGCGATCGGGGTGACCGCGCCACTGGCCTTGTCGATCGTCAGTAGGTCGGTGTGGTCTCTTACGGCCACGACGGTGCGGTCATCGTGTCCGGGACTGATGGCGGTCAGATGGTCGCCGCGAAGCGCAACAGGCCGGGCCGTCGCCCCCGACGGATCCAGAGCCCACAGGCCGTCATCCGTGGCGAGGTAGACCCCGGTGAAGGTCGCGCCGGCGGTTCCCGCCGTCCCGAACAGTTGAGGCTGATGCTTCAGGCCCTGGTATCCGACCTTTTTCCAGGATTGCCCCTTGTCCGAACTGAGCCAGGTCCCGCGCTCGGAACCCCCGACGATTGTGGTTGGCGTCGCGACGACGTGACGCATGACGGTGCCCGGCACCAGACGGTTGATCTGGTCCGAGGTCCAGCTGGTCGGCACGCTGTTCTGGCTGAGCCAGCGCCACTCGTGATGATCCAGCAACACACCCGTAACGCCCAGCACCAGCAGCCAGGCGCAGGCCGCCAGCCCGGCATACTTGTGGATGGTCCAGAAAATCCGGTGCGTGTGAACGTCAATCATGAACCGCGACCTGTTGCCGGGGCCAAACGACCCCGCTTCTGAATTTGTCCGGACAAACTAGGGGCGGGCTCAAACGCCTGTCAATCCGCCGACCCTTGACCCAGCGTGATTGCGCTTGATTTGTCCGGACAAATCGGAGATTGTTCGGCCAAGAGTCGACTTGCAACGCAAGATTTCCCCGGGGGATACATGAAAAAATCAGTCGGAACGCCGCTCGCGATCCTGTTCCTGAGTGCCGCGTCGTCGGCCTACTCCCAGACGACGCCAACCGGCGCGGCGGAGTCTGCGGGCACCGCAGTTGATGAAGTAGTGGTCACCGCCCGCAAGCGCGAAGAGCGGCTGCAAGACGTACCGTTGACGATCTCGGTGGTCAGCGGCGAGGCCATCGCCCGCGCCAATCTGGTCAACGTCTCCGACCTTGCCGCCCAGACCCCGGGGTTCTCGTTCCGCCAGGGCTTCGGCCGGATCGGCGGCGGCGGCGGCGCCGGTGTGCGCCCCTCGGTGCGCGGTATGTCTTCGGTGGTGGGTGCCCCCAACGCCGCGTTCTTCGTCGACGGCGTCTACGTCTCCGACAACATTTCCAGCTACCAGCTCGATAACCTGGAGCGTGTGGAAGTGATCAAGGGCCCGCAGTCGGCTCTGTTTGGGCGCGGCACCTTCGCCGGCGCCATCAGCTACGTCACACGCAGGCCAACCAACGAGACCACGGGCCGGATCAAGGTGATCGCCGGTCAGTATGACAACCTTGAAGTCTCGGGCTTCGTGTCCGGTCCGATCGTCAAGGATGTGTTGCTGGTGGAGTTGAACGCCCGCCGTTACCAGTTCGGCGGCGACTACATCAATGCCGATAGCGGCAAGCGCGACCTGGGTGACCAGCGTAGCACCAACCTGGGCGGACGGCTGCTGTTCACACCGATCCAGAACCTCGAGATCATAGGCACGCTGGGATACAGCCAGGATCGTGACAAGGGTTACATCTACAATTTCCAGGGTTCGGCCCTGAACAATTGCTTTGCTCCGCCCCTGGTGACGCCGCAAGTTGGCCCATTCCCGCGCACAACGACCAACCGCCGCGGTTTCTACTGTGGCGAGGTGAAGACACTGAAGAGCTACGCCTACAACAACGACGCGATCGAGACGCTGGGATACAACGGCCTCGACCGCGAATTCATACGCAGCAGCGTGGCCGTCAACTACGAAACTGAAAGCGGTTTCAACCTGGCATCGGTCACGGCGTTCAATACCAACAAGAGCACGACAGGGCAGGACAATACCCTGCTCAGAAGCGCCACCCCTGCGTTCCTGATCGAACAGGTGCGCAACAGGGATTTCAGTCAGGAATTGCGGCTGACGACGCCGCAGGACAAGAGGATCCGGGGTTTGGTTGGCCTCTACTATTATAAGGAAAACAGAGGCGAAGGCTTCCAGGTCAGCAACACCAACACCAACGTACGCCCCATCGACTATGCAGACGGCGTTCGTAGCCGCTCCATCTTCGCGCTGGTCGAAGGCGATGTCACCGAGTCGGTCACCCTGAGCGCCGAAGCCCGCTATCAGAAGGAAAAGATCATCGGCTCTACCGGCGTGCTCGGCGCACCCGGCCAACCCGCGCCCCCGCCCATCGCCATACGGGAGGCAAAATTCAATGCCTTCCTGCCCCGCGTGACCGCGCGCTGGGAAGTCAACCCGGACCTGACGCTCCACGTCTCCGCAGCCAAGGGAAACAAGCCTGGCGGATTTAACGGCTATCCAGCCGATATCAGCGCCGCAGATGCAGCCTTCTTCAATTCCCAGGGGTTCGACGTCTTCGACGAAGAGTCCGCCTGGAGCTATGAGGTGGGTGCCAAGGGTCGTGTCGGGGGCTGGGTCAACTATTCGGTCGCGGCCTTCTACACGGACTGGAAGAAGCAGCAGCTCAGCCGCGGTGAAGCCTACACTCGGGTCGTCGGCACCCCGAACAGCGTGGTGATCATCCAGAACGCCGGCGAATCCGAAATCAAGGGCTTCGAGTTCGACCTGTCAGGTCGCCCCGTGGACTGGCTGTTCGTGCGCGCCGCCTACACCTATGTCGACGCAAAGTTCACCAGGTTCTTCGACGACACGACCCAGGAGATCTATGACACGGACGGTCGCCCCCCCTTCCTGCGCGGCGGTGTTCGCAATCCGCTTGATGTGGACTCCACCGATGGCGGCGACGTCAGCGGCAATCGCCTGCCCCAGACGCCGCAGCACCAGTTCGTTGTGACCGGTGAAATCAACAAGCCGATCAGTGACGAATTCGAATTCACGGCCCGCGCCGACCTTTCCTATGAATCCAAGCGGTACAGCCAGGTCGACAATCTCAACTGGGCCGGCGACAGCTTCAATCTGAACGGCAGCGTCGGAATCCGCCGCGGCAACTGGGACTTCTCGGTGTTCGGTCGCAACCTGCTGGACGACAAGACGCCGCTGGTGGTCACACGACTGCTCGACTTCAACAGGCTGTTGACCCGGGTAAATCCCCTGACGGGCCTTAACCAGACCACGTTCTTCCGCGACTTCTCCATCTCGGCACCGCGGAAACGCCAGATCGGCGCGTCGGCCAGCTATAAGTTCTAAGGCTTGTAGAACGGCCGTCCGGTCGGCGGGAACCCGTGGAGACGATGCGACGGACAGGTCGGGACCTGTCCGTCCTTGTCGGCTGACGCCAGTTTCTTTCCCGCTCGGGTCAGTTCGTGCCAGGTCTGCATATAGCCACCGACCCTGCCCTGCTGCGTGATCACGTCGGCATCTTCGGTGATCCGGACGTCATAAGGTGGATGGGCCTCGGCAAGTCAGCCGGCCGCCCTGTCCCGGATCGCGTCCGCGCTGGCCCATATCTTGCCGCCCAGGTAGAGGCCGATGGAGGCTGTGGCTTCCAGCACCTCCATCGTCACGTACATGCCGCTCGAGACGTATGGATCACCGGACATCAAGGCTCTCGCATCGGCCTCATCGGCGGCGCGGACCAGGAAATAGGAACCGATCAGCGGCTGCGCCCCGGGATCGCGCAGAGGCCCCGCCAGGACGTAACGTCGCCAGTTGACCTCTACGTGGCGCAGATGGCCGTCAAGCTTCTCCGCCCGCGCGGTCCCCGATCCCGGGCCGTCGCGACAGATGACCAGGTAGAGCGGGCTGTCGTAGCGCTCGACGGTGGGAGGTTGATCGTTGGCTGCCATGCGCCCCTCTTGCCAGCGCCGCCGAAGCCAGCGCAAATGATCTAATCTTATACCATTAAGGGGCAGGCTGATGGCAGAGAGCAAGGGCTATTCGGAGTTCCGCACCGGCTGGCCGGTGGTACTTGCCTCAATGCTCGGCATCGGGCTGGGACTGTCACCGGTCCCCTTCTACACCATCGGCATGCTGGCCCCGGAACTGGCGCGCGAGTTCGG
>JANNFM010000249.1:0-2839 GCA_031379795.1 Alphaproteobacteria bacterium | reverse complement strand
AGGGGGACCGCGCGAAGCGGGGTGGAGGGGGCTTGCCGCATCCCGCACATTTGACATTCTGACCCTGAATACGCCTCGACGACGACAATCCGCCGCGTGTTGTCGCGTCGCCGCCGGGGAGACACGCACACGCCCTGTGCGACCGCGGCCCCCTCCACCACCCTTCGGGCGGTCCCCCTCCTCCGACGGAGGAGGAGAATGGCGGCTGCAGCGGCATGATCCTTCACTGAATCACTTCCGTGAATCCGGTAGCCATTAAGGCAGGGAATTCAGACTCTCAGGGGCATCAGGATGTACTGCACATCCGCATCGCCGGGATCCAGCACCAGGGCCGGGTCGTTCGGCCCGCCAAACCGCAGTTCCATGGTTCCGCCGGAGATCTGGTCGGTGATGTCCATCAGGTAGCGGGCGTTGAAGGACAGTTCGAAAGGATCGCCGTCGTAGTCGATTTCCAGTTCCTCGACGGCCTGGCCGGCTTCCATGTTGCGCACGGTCAGGACCACGCGACCCGACTCGATGGCCATGCGGACGGAGCGGCTCTTTTCGGCCGAGATGGTGGCGACGCGGTCGACGGCCTGGGCAAACACCTTGGCGTCGACCATGACGGTGCGGTTGTTGTCTTTGGGGATCACGCGGCCGTATTCGGGGAAGTTGCCGTCGATGACCTTGGAGGTCAGGGCCGCGCCGTTCAGGTCCAGGCGGATCTTCTGGGGGCTGATCTGGACATCAACGCTTTCGCCGGCGTCTTCCAGCAGGCGCCTGGCCTCATTGATGGTCTTGCGGGGCACGATGACGCCCGGCATGCCGACCGCGCCCTCGGGGGCAGGCATGTCGGCCAGCGCGAGGCGTGAACCGTCCGTGGCCACGGCCCGCAGGCGCGCTTGGCCGTCGATGATCACGGTGTGGAGGTAGAGGCCGTTCAGATAGTAGCGGGTCTCCTCCGCCGAGATCGCAAAGCGGGTCTTGTCGATCAGCCGGATCAAGTCATTGGCGTCCACCGACATCGAGCCGGAGAACCCGTCCGCCGACATCACCGGGAAGTCACCGGCCGGCAGCACCGGCAGGTTAAAGCGACTGCGGCCGGCGGCCACGGTCAGGCGGGGGTCCTCGCCGGTGAAGCTTAAGGACACGTCCGCGCCCTCGGGAAGCTTGCGGACGATTTCGTAGAGGGTGTGGGCCGGCGCGGTGATCTGGCCGGGCTGGTCCACCTGGGCCAGGGCCTCGTCGATGATCTCCAGATCCAGGTCGGTGGCCGAGAAGGTCAGCCGGTCATTGGCCGCCGACAGCAGCACATTGGACAGGATCGGAATGGTGTTGCGGCGCTCAACGGCGCTCTGCACATGGCCCAGCGCGCGTAGCAGGGCGGCGCGTTCAATGGTCAGCTTCATGTCGGTCCCGGCTGGCTTACACGCGGTTGCGAATCAACTTCGACCCCGCGCGCCCCGATCTGAAAGGGACTTGCGACATTAACGAAAACCCCGGGGCGGGGAAGTCCCCTGACCCAAGAGAAACGCGGTGTCTGTGGATTGAGACGATCGGCGTCTGTCAGGCGCGGGTATCGAGGCTGGCACCGGCATCGCCGGGATCGCTTTCGCCACCGGCATAGGGGTTTGCCACCGGTGCCGCGCCCGCAATCTTTGCGGCCACCACCACCATGGCCGGACGGACCAGACGGCCCAGCAGTTCGTAGCCGGCCTGCATCACCTGGACGACGCCGCCGGGGACCACGTCGGTGCCGGGCTGTTCCATCATCGCCTGATGCTTGTGGGGGTCGAACTTCTCGCCCTGGGGCGGGTCGATGCGCTTCAGGCCATTGCGGTCGAACGCGGCCAAAAGTTCCTTCGACGTCATCTCGACGCCGATGACGTAGTTCTTGACCGCCGGATCGGTGTTGTCGGCGGGGGCGGCGGCCGTAGCGCGGTCAAGGTTGTCGGCGACCCGCAGCAGGTCGTTGGCGAACTTCTGGATGGCGTAGGCGCGGGCGTCATTGGCCTCGCGCTCGGCGCGGCGCTTGGTGTTTTCGGCTTCGGCGGCGTAGCGCAACACCTGTTCCTTCAGCGTCTTGACCTCGGCCTGCAAGGCTTCGACCTCGGCATCGACGGAGGGGCTGTCGGCTTCCCAATTGGCGGGCGTATCGTCTTCGGACATCTGAGCTCTTCGATCTCTAAGTGTTCATCACCTGGCCAAGCACGCGGGCGGTGTAGTCCACCAACGGGATGACGCGGGCATAGTTCAATCTGGCAGGGCCGATCACGCCGATCGCGCCCACAACCTTCTGTGAGCCCGTCATATAGGGCGCCGCGATCACAGCGGAACCCGAAAGCGAGAACAATCGGGTTTCGGCACCGATGAAAATGCGCATGCCCTGGCCATCGCGCACCCCGTCCAGCAGGCCGATCAGCTGTTCCTTCTGTTCCAGATCCTCAAACAGGGATCGCACGCGTTCCAGATCCTCGATGGCCTGGCTGTCTTCCAGCAGATTGGCCCGGCCGCGCACGATCAGGGCGCGTTCCTCCAGCTCACCGCCGCCCCAGGCCGCCAGACCATCCTCGACCAGCCGCGCCGCCGTCTCGTTGAGGTCGCGCCGGGCGCGGTCCAGTTCACCGCGCAGATCGGCCTTGGTTTCGCCCAGCGTGCGACCCCGCATGCGGGCGTTGAGGAAGTTGGAGGCTTCCTGGAGCGCTGACGGGGTGACACCTGCCGGTTGCCGGATCAGGCGGTTTTCCACCACGCCGTCGTCAAACACCATGATCGCCAGCGTCCGATCGCCGGACAGCGGCACGAATTCCACATGGCTGACCCCGGCGTCGCGCACGGGCGTGACGACCACGCCGGCGCC
>JANNFM010000241.1:0-3729 GCA_031379795.1 Alphaproteobacteria bacterium | reverse complement strand
ACGATGTGTGAATCCGATAGGTTTACGGGGAAGGAGGACCGCGCCCTGAGGGCTTGGTGGAAGGGGCGGAACAAGCCCCGGAATGCTCAGATCGGCAAAATGAAGTCGGCCACGGAAAACACGGAAGGACACGGACGCGGTAGGTGACCGCCCGCTTGCGCCACGGCCCGCTCCCCCTTCCGCGCATTCCCGCGAGAGCGGGAACCCAGGTGTTTTTTGAACCGCGAACCCATGCGAACGAACGCGAACAGCCCGCGATTGCGTTGCGCGGTGCGCCAGGCCTGATGCGCTCGGTTGCGTGTCATGTCGTCCATGGGTCAAGAACGTCGGATACGAAAACACGATCCCAGCCGGCACGCCGGTCCTATTTCCGCGCCTCGTAGATCCGGCTGAGCAGGTCCGGGGTCCCCTCGATCCGCTCCAGCTTCGGATAGCGCAGGCCGGCTGTGTAGTTGATCGAGACCGTGCGGAAATGGTCGCCGTTGCGAAGCAGGAGCTGGATCGGCTTGCCGGTCTTGCCCGCCGTGATCGCGTCCTTCAGCCGGTCTGCGGAGTAAGCGATGCCGTTCACGGCCAGGATCTTCGTGGAAACCGTGATGCCCGCGTTGAACGCCGGACCTTCCCACAACACGCCGGTGACTTCGGCGTCGCGGTTGATGGAAAGGCCTAGCGAGTAGGTGAGGCCGACAGACCGCGACACGCCCTCAAGGGCCTTGGCATAGTCTGTCGCGGTCTCGGAATAGACCAGCTTCCATCCACCGCGCGCGATGCCGTCCAGCGGGGCCCTGGGCGCGACGTCCCGGAC
Organism: Alphaproteobacteria bacterium; assembly: GCA_031379795.1. Taxonomy (GTDB): domain Bacteria; phylum Pseudomonadota; class Alphaproteobacteria; order Caulobacterales; family Caulobacteraceae; genus Phenylobacterium. The sequence continues at coordinate 2,924 of JANNFM010000241.1, read as the reverse complement.
CCGTGTGGTCAGGAATGTGGCCCAATCGTAGGGTTGAACGGCGTTAAGGCCAGTCACCACATCGTCGAAGGTATAGGGGTTGACTGTCCACTCGCCGTCCTTGCCGGCGAAGAATTGGCGGCCGAAATCGTCGAGCGACCTTTTCCCGCCGGATTTTTCCCGGATCAGCGTGTCGGCGTCGAGCCAGATGAGCAGGCCCTCCTGGTAGTAGTCCTCGGCGCGCTGGTACGATCTCCAGGGCTGGGGCGAACGTCGGGCAATGAGCGGTTCGAAGGTGGTGTCCTCAAGCTGCCGCCACCGTCGGCCGATCTGGTATTCGTACTGGGCCGCCGTGAGTGCGACGGAATCGAGGCTCTCCTGGCGCGAGGACATGCCCGAACGCGCGCCCAGTACGTCACCCCAGTAACTGGTGAGCCCCTCGTACACCCACAGAAGCGATGCGCGCATGGGCACATTGAAGTTGGGTGTCCAGAGATCGGCGGAGCGACGGAACTTGCCGTTCCAGGAGTGGGTGTATTCGTGCGGCAGCAGGCCGCGGTCGCCGATGGCCTTGTCGAATTCCTTGAAATAGCCGGTGGCGACGCCGTTTTCACTTGAGCGATGATGTTCGAGACCGATGTCGCCCAGGCGGTCGGAGATGGCGACCAGGAATTCGTAGCGGTCAAAGTTGCGAACGCCGAACAGCTTGTCGGCCTGGTGGATCAGCGCCTTGTGCTTCTCCAGTGTTTTGGCGTCCGCTTCGAGCTCGTCCGGCGTATCGGCCACGACGTTCATGCGGACGGGATACTTCGCTCCGGGATCGAGGTCGTACTGCTTGAAGTAGCGGCCTGCGAACATCGGGGAATCTAGCAGGGTCTCAAGCGACACCGGCTTGAAACGGGCGACATCGCCGTCGCGTGACGCGGTGTCCAGAGCCACGCCGTAGTTCCAGCCGGAGGGCAGTTTGACGCTGGGCTCCACGGTGATGCGACGCGCGTAGTAGCCAGCCGGGTAGAGGACGGCCAACCCCCACTGCAGGTTCAACATTTCGGGAGTGACGACGACCCGGCCCTGGTTCGGCGCCGTCGGAGACAGGAACTGGAACTCGATCTGCAGGTCGTTGACGCCAGGTGGAACATCGAGGTTGAAAGCGAAGGCGTTGACCGGGTCGCGTTGCCAGGGAATGACCTTGCCGTTGGCCTTGATGATCAGCCCGGCCAGCTTGTCGACCGTGCCGAAGTTGTAGTGTTTGCCGGGGAGCCATTCCGGATAGAGCAGCGTCAGACGACCCGGACGGTTCACCGGCAGGGTTTGCTTCACCCGAAAAATGCGGCGGTCTGTATCGCTGGCGTCCACCTCAAGGCGGATCGTTCCGGGATAGGCGATATCGCGCGGGGCGGCGACAGCGGGGGGCATCGGATAGGGTTGTGGGCCGTCCGACGGTTCCGCGGCAATCGGGCCGCCGGCGAGGGCAAAAATGGCCGCCAGGACGAAGAATGTGAGCTTCAAGTGGGCGAGTCCGTAGGGTTTCGATCGTCCATGCTTAGGGCGGATCGGTCGGGGAGCTCAATGCCCGTGTTTGCCCTCATCCTGCCTATCCCTCTCGTCGCGCTGCGTGCGCGGGGAAAGTGACCCTCTCACCACCGCATTTGCGGACGTCCGGCGCGGATTCCCGCTGCACGGATGGAAATCCGCAGCCTGAGCAGCCTATCGTGATTGATAGTGATGAGATATGAATCCATTTCCATAGGAACAGTCACGATGAACACCAAGGTGCTCACCGCCCACGTACCTCTGCCGCTGGCGGAGAAGGTTGATGAACTCGCCTTGCGGATGGAACGTTCTCGGGGGTGGATCGTCAAACAGGCCCTGAGCGCCTGGGTCGAACGGGAGGAAGAGCACCGCCGCCTTACTCTTGAAGCCCTGGAGGAGGTCGCGGCGGGACAGCTTATTGACCACGCCGACATGGTGGCGTGGGCGGCCGGCCTTGATCCCGCTTAACGGGTGGCGCGCGGATGGAATTGAAATGGGCGCCCGCGGCGCGGCGCGATGTGCTGCGGCTGTACAGCTTTCTTGACCCGGTGAACCCGCGTGCCGCTGCGAAAGTGATGCAACGGCTGATCGCGGCGCCACAGCGCCTGCTGGAGCATCCGAGGCTCGGCGGGTGTCTCGAAGAATTCAGGCCACAAGAGGTGCGGCGGATCTTCGTCGGACCCTATGAACTGAGGTATCAAGTCAACGAGGGGCAGATCGTCGTCCTGCGCATTTGGCTTGGGCGAGAGGACCGGTGATTATCCTGGCGAGGTCTTCGCGATGATCCTGGCCATCATATGCGAGCCGGCACAAGGTACGAAAAAGGGGCCGCGGATCTCTCCGCTGCCCCAATTCCCATCAGCTTTCGCTGATCAGCACTTGTAATACATGTCGAATTCGACCGGGTGAGGGTGCAGCGCCAGGCGCATGACCTCTTCCATCTTGAGCTCGATATAGGCGTCGATGAAGTCGTCGTTCATGACGCCACCGGCCTTCAGGAAGCCGCGGTCCTTGTCGAGGTTTTCCAACGCTTCCTTGAGCGAGCCGCAGACTTCCGGGATCTTCTTCTGCTCGCGCGGGGGAAGATCGTAGAGGTTCTTGTCGGCGGGCGCGCCCGGGTCGATCTGGTTGATGATGCCGTCGATGCCGGCCATCAACAGGGCGGTGAAGGTCAGGTACGGGTTGCCCATCGGATCGGGGAAACGGGCTTCCAGACGCTTGCCCTTGGGGCTGTCCACGTGCGGGATGCGGATCGAGGCCGAGCGGTTGCGGGCCGAATAGGCCAGCTTCACGGGGGCTTCGTAGCCGGGCACCAGTCTTTTGTAGCTGTTCGTTGTAGAGTTCGAGAACGCGTTGATCGCCTTGGCGTGCTTGATGATGCCGCCGATGTACCAGAGGCACATCTGGCTGAG
>JANNFM010000089.1:0-1774 GCA_031379795.1 Alphaproteobacteria bacterium | reverse complement strand
GCGGGTCGTGCCGCTGTCGGCCTGGGTGAACTTCTGGAACAGGCGCGAGAGGCCGGTTTCGGAAAGGCCGATGCCGGTGTCGCGCACGGTGAAGTGCAGCAACTCGCCAGACTCACCGAGTTCAGGCCGCACGGTCAACACCACTTCGCCCTTTTCGGTGAACTTGACCGAGTTGGACAAGAGGTTGAGCAATACCTGGCGCAGCCGGGTCACGTCGCCCAGGATGGCCTGCGGCACGTCGCCCTCGAATTGGTAGGCAATGTCCAGATGCTTCTCGGCCGCCCGTCCACCGATCAGGTCCATCGCCGACTCCACGCATTCGCGCAAATCGAACGGATGCGCCTCGATGTCCATGCGACCGGCCTCGATCTTGGAGAAGTCCAGGATGTCATTGATGATGGTCAAGAGCGAGTCGCCCGAGTCCCGGATGGTGCTGGCGAAGTCGCGCTGGTCGTCGGTCAGAGGTGTGTCCAGCAGCAACCCGCTCATGCCGATCACCGCGTTCATCGGCGTGCGGATCTCGTGGCTCATCGTGGCCAGGAACGCGCTCTTGGCTTCGTTGGCGGCTTCGGCCGCGGCGCGGGCTTCCTGGGTCTCACGGAACATTCTTGCGTTCTGGATCGCGATCACGGCCTGATCGGCGAAGGTCGACAACAGTTTTATCTGGTCGTCAGTCATCGCACCGGGCTGCGGGGATGTCACAAGGATCACTCCGATGGCGACGTCGCCCTGCAGCAGAGGTGCCGCAGCGACCGATCGGTACGCGAGCAGGCCAGCATTGGCGCGCGCATAGGCCGTGACTCCGGTCCCCTGTGTGTCCGCAATCTGCAGGGCACGACGTTCCAGCACCGCCCGCCCCACCAGGCTGTCGGCATTGAGCGGCATCACCTCATCGCCATAGAACTCCCCTGGCGTCAAGGCATAACTGCGCGCGCGCCGGCGCAAACCTTCGGGCTCGACCGTTCGCAAGCCCGCCTTGCGGCCGAACAGCCGCGCCAGACTGAGCACGATGGCGTCAAATACCGGCTGCGTATCGGTGGGCGAACTGCTGATCACCTTCAGGATGTCGGCCGTGGCAGTTTGTCGCTCTAGTGCAGATTGAGTCTCATTGAACAGCCGCACGTTCTGTATCGCGATCACCGCCTGGTCCCCGAAGGTCTGAACCATCTCCTGCTGCTTGTCGGTGAGCTTGAATCCAGCCTGCGGGTGGGTGAGGATGATGACGCCAATGCCCTCATCTCCACGCACCAGGGGGACGAAAACCGCCGAACGAAAACCTCCGGCGCGGCCAACCGCCTGCGTAAAAACTGGCGTATCGGGAGCCAGCGCGTCCTGCACAGCAACAATCCGACGCTCAATGATGGCGCGCGCCGACGGACTGCGAACCGGGTCGAAAGGCAATGGATAGTGGCTACGGGCTCGCTCGAGATCGAGTTGACCCTTCGGTCCGACCGTCGCGCGCCACACCAGCAAGTCGCCCTCGCGCATCACCACGGTCGCCTGAACCGGCGCAAACATCTGCGCCGCACGCTGAACGATGGCCTCAAACACGGGTTGCACATCGGTGGGCGAAGCGCTGATGACACCGAGGATTTCCGAAGTTGCCTTCTGGCGCTCCAGTGCCTCGTTCGTTTCGCGGAACATGCGCGCGTTCTGGATGGCGATGGCGGCCTGATCGGCAAACGTCTTGAGCAGGTCAATTTCCGTGTCAGCGAAGGGCCTCGGCGGAAAGCGCGCGACGCTGATCGCGCCGATTCCTCGCCCTTCCCAAAAC
>JANNFM010000182.1:0-12914 GCA_031379795.1 Alphaproteobacteria bacterium | reverse complement strand
AGAAAAAGAACTTTTTCTTCTTCTTTTCTTCTGTTTCTTCGTGAAGATTCATCAGTAATCATCAGTTACTTCAACAATATGCTGCCTTGCACTGCCGGTATGATGTCCAGATTGGCCGGATCGAAGGCCCAGGTGATTCGGAAGCCCAGCCCCTCCACATAGGTCGACATCGGCGGGAAGACGTCGGAATCGGACCCGCTGACCGTGTGGCCGGCCTCGCGCATCATCAGCGCCGCTGCCGCCATGCCCGCGCCCGCAATGCCGGTGAAGTGAATGCGCATGCCGCTTCAGTCCCTGACCGATCCCAAGGGCGTTGATCAACCGATCCGCCTGTGACGTCCAGCCTCCGCTGACGACGTTAACCCGGCCTTAATCATGAAAGCCGACCTTCACCTTGTCTTCTGTGAAGACACCCCACCATCACCAACTTCTTTTTGGCCCGGCGTTCGCGTCGGGCTCTTTTTTGCGAGGTTGCGCGCTCCGCCTTGGCGGCGTATAGCCCCGCCCCTCGACGGCCTGATCCCGGATAGCTCAGCTGGTAGAGCAGTCGGCTGTTAACCGACTTGTCGCAGGTTCGAGTCCTGCTCCGGGAGCCATCGAGACCCTTCCTTCTTCGGATCGCCAGACCCCGGACTTCGGATCGCCAGACCCCGGACTGGGGTTTTCGGCCCAATGGCGCAGAAGTCATTGGGCGGTAACCGTTGACGCCCCATATGGTGACGGCGTTCCCAAGGACCTTTCCAGGCCCACCATGGCGATTGAACAGCTCATTGCGGCCTATGGTCCGCTGGCGATCCTGCTCGGCGCAGCGTTCGAGGGACAGACGGCGGTTGTCATCGGCGGTGCGCTCGCGCATCACGGCGTGCTGTCCCTGGGCATCGTATTCGCCGCCGGCGCGCTGGGGTCCGGCGTGCTGGACCACTTGCTGTTCGTCCTGGGCCGCAGCTTCCGGCACACGGCCTTTGTGCAGCGGTTCATCGCCAAGCCCGGATTCACCAAGACGCTGGGACTGATCGAGCGCTACCCGAACAGCTTCATTCTCAGCTTCCGTTTCGTCTTCGGCCTGCGCGCCGCAGGACCGGTCGCCGTAGGCGTCTCGAAAGTCTCGCATACGAGATTCGCGATCCTGAACGCCCTGGGGTCGGTGATCTGGTCCGGCGTGTTTGCGGGTCTGGGCTATGCCCTCGGACCGGCGGCCATTACCCTGCTGGAGAGCCTTGTGCCCAATGCAGGACCAATCGCCCTGGTCGTCATCGGCCTTCTACTGGTGGCGGGCTGGTTTGTCTGGCGTCAGCGGGTGGCGATCCGAGGCGAACGCCTGGCCCCCTGAGCCTCTACCAGACCCCGACATTCGGCATCGACGCCCACGGCTCCGCAGGCGGCAACGCGGGTCCGGCCTGGAGCAATTCCACCGAGACGTTGTCCGGTGATCGGATGAACGCCATCCGGCCGTCCCGGGGCGGGCGATTGATCACCACCCCGCCGTCCTGGAGGCGCTGGCAGGCCACATAGATGTCGTCGACCGCATAGGCCAGATGTCCAAAATTGCGGCCGCCCTGATAGTCTTCCGGGTCCCAGTTGTACGTCAGTTCCACCATGGGCGCCTGCCCCGCCCGCGCAGCGGCTTCATCGCCGGGCGCCGACAGAAAAACCAGGGTGAACCTGCCCATCGGATTCTCGTTTCTGGAGACTTCCTTAAGACCCAGTTTGTCACAATAGAAGGCAAGCGACGCGTCAAGGTCGGTCACGCGGACCATGGTGTGCAGGTATCTCACTGGTTTTTCCGTTCCGAATGTTGCTAGACAGGGGCAGATCGACTCGCGGAATGCGTGAATTTATGTCGCACTACAATCCTTGAGCGGAGCGTTAGGGCGAACGGGATATCTCATGTGACTGCAATTTCATTTGCGGTCACGATGGCGCGGCATCACAAGAACGGCAAGCCGCGAGAACAAGGCGAGCGGACCTTCTGGTCCAGATCGCGCGGCATTCTGGGGACTGGAATCAAAGTGACATGCGTCTGAAATCGCAGCACATCTTCATACTTGTCGTCGCGATCATCCTGATCGTGTTCTTCGCGTTGGGCTCGATTTTCAACAATCGTGGCGCAAAGCGCGAATCCGCCAGCGCGAAACCCGCCGCGGTTGGACCCCAGGCCGTTCAAGTTCGCATGGCACCCGAAACGTCCCGCCCCATCGAAGTTATACTGCGCGGCCGAACTGAGGCTGCGCGAACCGTTGTGGTTCGGTCCGAAACGGCAGGCATTGTGGCGGCGGCACCCGCGACAGAGGGCAGTTTTGTGGCCAAGGGCCAGATTCTGTGTCGCCTGTCCGTCGATGCGCGCCAGGCGTCCCTCGACCAGAACCGGGCCGCGCTGAAGTCACGCCAGTTGCAACGCGAGGCGGCGGCGCAGTTGGCTGAGAGGGGTTTCCGGTCCCAGACCCAGGTTCTGGAGGCCCAGGCAAACCTTGATGCCGCCCAGGCTTCCGTCCGCCAGTCCGAGATCGCCCTGAACCAGGTGAACATCCGCGCGCCCTTCTCCGGGGTGTTTGACAAGCGCGACGCTGAGGTCGGCGCCTATCTGGCGCCCGGCCAGGCCTGCGGAACCCTGATTGAGCTCAACCCGTTGCTGGTGGTCGGCGATGCGCCGGAAACCGAGGCCGGCAAGCTGCGCGTGGGCGCGACCGCCCAGGCGCGGCTGGTTTCGGGCCAGATCCTGACCGGTCGGGTTCGCTACGTCTCACGCGACGCCGATCCCCAGACCCGAACCTACCGTGTGGAAATCATCGCCCAGAACCCAGGCAACAGCGTCAGGTCCGGCCTGTCGTCGGACCTGCGGATCGAAGCCGGCGTTGGCGCCGCACATCTGGTGCCCGTCTCGGCATTGGTGCTCGACGCCGCCGGCCGGCAGGGGATTCGCCACATCGTCAATGGCGACCGCGTTGCCTTTTCGCCCGTGGGCGTGCTCGAGGAAACCTCGGGCGGCGTCTGGGTCAGTGGGCTCAAGGGTTCTGTCCAGATCATCACCGTCGGCCAGTCCTTTGTCGCTGATGGTCAGAAAGTTAAGATCGCCCAGGCCCGATAGGGTCCGGCGCGCTCGGGAGATTTGGAATGATCGGCGGCCTGATCGACGGAGCCATCAAGCGGCGCAAGGTCGTGCTCGGCGTCACCGTCGTGGCGGCGATCTTTGGATTCTTCGCCTATCTGGCCATGCCCCGTGAGGCGCAGCCGAACATCGACGTGCCCTATATAATCGTAGTGGTCCCATTCCCCGGGGTATCGCCGGAAGACGCCGAACGCCTGCTGCTCAAGCCCATGGAACTGGAACTTCAGACCATCCAGGGGCTTGAAAAAATGAGCTCGGTGGCCCGGCAGAATTCCGCTGTCGTCACCCTGGAGTTTGAGCCGGACATCAAGACCGATCTGGCCCTGGCGGATGTGCGCGCCCAGATCGATCTGGCGCGTGGCAAGTTTCCGCCCGACGCCGAAGAACCGATCATCCAGAAGGCCAATTTCACCCAGGACGCGGTGATCCGGATCATGCTGTACGGCCCGGCGCCGGAACGGGAGCTATTCCTGGTCGCCCAGCGCCTCAAGGATCGCCTGGAGGCGACCGAGGGGGTTCTCGACATTTTCATGGGCGGTGTCCGTGAGGAACTTCTGGAGGTCACGGTCGATCCCCTCCGCATGGAGGCTTATGGCGTTACCACTGGTGAAATTGGCCAGGTCATCGGCCGCAACAATCAATTGGTTCCGGCCGGAAATCTGAGGTCCGGGACGGGCCAGTTCGCCGTCAAGGTGCCCGGCGTCATCGAGAAACCGCAGGACATTCTCAACCTGCCGATCAAGAAGAACGGCGACCGGGTCGTCACCATGGGTGACATCGCCGAGGTGCGGCGGACTTTCAAGGACCCGACCTCCATCAGCCGATTCAACGGCCAACCTGCCTTTGCGATCGAGGTCAACAGACGCAGCGGCGCCAACATCCTGGATACCGTGGCGGCCGTGAAAAAGGTGGTGGCCGAGGAACAGTCCCATTGGCCGTCTACAGTCAGCGTAGACTACACCTCCGACGAGTCCGACTTCATCGCGCGGACCCTCAACATCCTGGAGGGCGGCATCCTGACCGCCAGCCTTCTGGTGATGGTGATCATCGTCGCCAGCCTGGGAATCCGTCAGGGACTGATCGTGGGCATGGCGATCCCCACCTGCTTCCTGCTGGCCTTCCTGATGATCAACGCCATGAACATCACCCTCAATCAGATGGTGATGTTCGGGATGGTGCTGGCCGTCGGCATCCTGGTCGACGGCGGCATCGTGGTGGTGGAGTACGCGGATCGGAAGATGGCCGAGGGTCTGCCGAAAGAACAGGCCTTTGCGGCGGCCGGCAAGCGGATGTTCTGGCCGGTGGTCAATGGCACGCTGACGACACTCTGCGCCTTCCTGCCGTTCATGTTCTGGAACTCGATCCCCGGCAAGTTTATGAGCTTCCTGCCGCTGACCCTGTTCTTTGTGCTGGGCGCGTCGATCTTCATCGCCCTGGTCTTTACCCCGGCGCTGGGATCCCTGTTTGGTCGCAAGACCGCCGTCGACGAGGAGCTACTGGCCGAGATCGTGAAATCGGAGCAGGGCGACCCGCGCCAGATGTCCGGTTTCATGGGCTGGTACGCCAACTTCCTGACGTATCTCAGTCGCCGCCCGACCCGGGCGCTGTCTGCAGCGTTCCTTGTGGTGTCCGTGATCATAGTCTGGTTCGTTGTTACACCCCATCGCAGCGTTTTCTTCCTCGAGCAGGACCCCGAGTTTGTGTCCGTCTACATCAAGGCCCGGGGCAACCTGTCGCCAGAAGCGCAGGACGCCCTGGTCAGGCAGGTTGAAAACCGCGTCATCGGCACAAAGGGCGTGCGCGCGATTTATGTCCGCTCCGGTGGCTTCATCACGAACGGCGGTCCGCAGTCACCGCCAAACGATACGATCGGTTCAATCCAGGTCGACTTCGAGCATTATGAAGAGCGGCTGGCGCTGGGGCTGCGCGGCGACGAGATCGCCAAGGATATCCGGGCCCGCATCGGCGAGATTCCCGGCCTGCAAGTCGAGGTGCGCAAACCTCAGGGAGGGCCGCCGACCGGCAAGGACCTTCAGGTGCAGTTGCTGAGCCGCGATCCCGCCGCCCTCGACCGGGCCGCCAATCTGGTAAAGGCGAAATTCGCACAAGACCGCCAGCTGATCGAGCTGGAAGACAACCGCACGTCACCCGGAATCGAGTGGAACCTGACCGTCGATCGCGAGGCGGCCGGACGATACGGCGTGGATGTGCTGTCCCTCGGCCAGACCATCCAGTTCCTGACCGGCGGCGTCCTGATGGGTCGGTTCCGTCCGGACGACGCCCAGGACGAGCTGGACATCCGGGTACGCTTCCCCGCATCCGACCGTAATATCGCCGCGATCGACAAGCTGAAGATCACCACGGCCCAGGGCTCGGTGCCGGCCAGTTACTTCATCAAGCGCGTCCCGGCCCAGCAGGTGACCCAGATCCAGCGCCGCGACGGGCAGCGGCAGGTGATCATTCAGGCCAACGCCATCGACGGCGTGGCGGCGAACCTGAAGATCCAGGAACTAAAGCCCTGGTTTGATGCGGCCGAGTTCGATGACGCCGTCAGCGCCAAGTTTGCCGGAGCTGACGAAGAAGGACAGAAGGCGGCGCAATTCTTTGTGGTCGCGATCCTTGCCACCATCTTCATGATGTCGATCATCCTGCTGTGGCAGTTCAACAGCTTCTACGGCGTGCTGGTGACGCTGTCGGCGGTGGTGCTGTCAACGGCGGGGGTGCTGCTGGGGGTGATGGTCAATGTGGCCCACACCTTCGACTACATCAGCGTGATCATGCTGGGGACCGGGATTGTCGCCCTGTTCGGTGTGGTCGTCGGCCACAACATCGTGCTGGTGGACACCTACTATCGGCTGCGACGCAGCGGGCATGAGGCCGACGATGCGGCGGTCAGGGCTGCCATCCAGCGGTTCCGGCCCGTGCTGTTGACCACCCTGGTGACGGTGGTGGGCCTCTTGCCGCTGATGTTCCAGCTTCATCCCGACTTCCGCAGCGCCCATATCGAGTACAAGGCACCGGGGTCGGAGTGGTGGGTGCAACTGTCCGCGTCCGTGGTCTGGGGCTTGAGCTTCGCGACGCTGCTGACGCTGATCCTGACGCCGGTCATGCTGGCGGCACCAAAGGTCTATTCGGCCCGCTTTGTCTGGCTGCGGAACAAACTCATGGGCAGCAATGCGCCCCGGCAACGTCCTTCGCCGACCGACCTGGGGCATGAGGATATTCCCCGCGCCGCCGAGTAGCGGCGGGGTAAGGCGATCCCCTAACTTTCCCGCGTCTGGCGGCGCCATAGGGCGGCGTACTCGCCGGTCCGGGCCAGCAACTCCGCGTGGGTCCCCCTCTCCACGATCCGGCCCCGGCGCAGCACCAGGATCTGATCGGCGTCGACGATGGTGGACAGCCGGTGAGCGATCACCAGCGTCGTGCGACCGGCCTTGACCCGACGCAGGGTTTCCTGGATCGCCGCCTCGGTCGGGCCGTCCAGAGCGCTGGTGGCCTCATCCAGGATCAGCATGCGCGGATTGGCCAGCCACGCGCGGGCGATGCCGACCCTTTGGCGCTCGCCGCCGGACAGCTTCAGGCCGCGCTCGCCCACCCGGGTCTCCATGCCATGCGGCAACCCGTCGATGAAGGGCCCCAGTTCAGCGGCGTCCGCCGCCCCGCGAACCTCTTCAGCCGTGGCATCGGGCCGTGCGAACCCGATGTTGGCGAACAGGGTCTCGTTGAACAGCGCTACATCCTGCGGCACCAGGGCCACGGCACGGCGCAGCTCGGCCTGAGGCGCCTGACGCATATCGACGCCGTCGATCAGCACCCGGCCGTCCTGTGGGTCCAGCAACCGCATGGCCAGCCGCACGACCGTGGTCTTGCCAGCGCCAGACGGGCCTACCAAAGCCACGGTCTGGCCGGGTCTGGCCTCAAAATTCACGCCCAACAGGCCGGACGAGCGCGCGTCGTGCCGGAAGCTGACCCCCTCAAACGCAATCGAAGCCCCCTGCCCGCTGGCCGGTGGCAGGTGCGTTGGCACATCGGCGTCCAGGATATTGGGCGTGATCGCCTTCAGCGCGACCATCTGCTCCATGTCGATCAGGCCCTGCCGGATCTCGCGATACTGGAACCCCAGCATCCCCAGCGGACCATATAGGCCCGACAGCAGGAAGATCGCCGTGGTGATGTCGCCGATCCGCAGCGTCCCGCCGGCCACCGCCATCCCGGCCATCACCGTCATCGCACCCAGGCCGATATTCAGGATCACCGACTGGGCGCCATTCAGCAGATTGAGCGAACTGTTGGCCTTGGCGCTGGCGTCCACATAGGCCGCCATGGCCTGGCCATAGCTGTCGACCAGCCGCTGTTCAGCGCCGAACGCCTTCAGGGTTTCGTAGTTCATCAGGGCATCGTTCGAGAGCCCGGCGGCGCGGTTCTCGGTCTCGTTGAGTTCCCGTCGATGCGACAGCCGCCAGTCGGTGATCTTGAATGTCAGGACGGCGTAGATGACCAGGGTGGCAAACGCCGTGATGGCAAAGCGCCAGTCCAGCCGCACCACCATCACCCCCATCGCCAGGATCAGCTCGATGAACGTGGGCCCCAGGCTGAAAATCAGGCTCCGGATCAGGAAATCCGTCGAGCGCGCGCCCCGATCAATGACCCGTGACAAGGTGCCGGTCTGCTTGGTCTGGTGGAAATCCAGCGACAACGACAGCGCGTGCCCAAAGCTCTCGGTGGCGGCCCGGGCCATGGTCGATTGCGAGACCCGGGTGAAGATCGCGTCGCGGGCATAGGGCGCACAGGCGGCGATCAGGCGCAGGGCCGCGAACGCAATCGCGAGGCCCACAAAAGTCGTGCCCACCACCACGCCACCCTGCTGCACCGGGCTCAGAGTATTGATCGCGTCGCCCAGCATGACCGGGGCGATGACGCCTGAGAACTTGCCCACAAACACCAGCGCCAGCGCCACCCCGATCCGAAGCCGCAGTTGCGGCGCGCCCGAGCGCATGACCAGCGCGCCAAGGTCGGACATTGATGACCAGAACGAGAATTTGGCCTCGCCCGGCTCCACCGCACCGGGGCCGCTGAAGCGCGCACGCATAACGTCAGAATGAACCAATCCGTTTTGCCTTCAGGGTTAGGGGCCAGCACCGATCACGCGACAACAGGTGCCCTCGACAAGGGCCCCGTTCTGCTTGACCCTTCATAGGCTGATTTGGGTGCCCCTGTCGGTCAAACAAGCGTTCGGCATTTTCTCTGGAGTCGTCACGATGGGGCGTAAGAGCCAGCGTCTGGAATCAACCTGCGTGTTTTGCGGATCGTCCGATGATGCCGATCCGGCCTTTCTGGCGGCCGCCAACGCTTTGGGAAAGCAGCTGGCGGACGCCCGCATCCGGCTGATCTATGGCGGCGGCGGTGTGGGCCTGATGGGCGCGGTGGCCAGAGGCGCGCATGCGGCGCATGGCGAGGTGCTGGGCATCATCCCGACCTTTCTGATGGCATCAGAGCGCGCGCTGGAGGTCGTGGAGCACGTCATCGTCGACAACATGCATGAACGCAAAATGCTGATGTTCCTGAAGTCCGACAGCTTTGTGATCCTGCCGGGCGGCATCGGCACCCTGGAGGAAGTCGTCGAACTGCTGTCCTGGCGGCGTCTCGACCTGCACGCCAAGCCGGTGGTGTTCTACAATCCGCGTGGCTTCTGGGAACCGCTGTTCAAACTGTTCCAGCACACCGTCGATGAACGGCTGACCCCGCCGGACTTCATGCAGGCCTGGGTATCGGTGGAGACGGTGGATGAGATCGTTCCGGCGCTGTTGGGGCAAGGCCTTGAGCCCTACCCGTCAGAGGCAGCGGTCGGGCGGCGGGGGTAAGTGATGAAAACGGCCCTTCGAATAGTTCTAGGTCTATTGGGCCTGGCCGCCATCAGCATTGCGGGCTCCATTTTTGCCCTGGGTGCCGAGTGGACTGCGGCAACGGCGGAACGCGTGTTCCAGGGTGTGACCGGCTACAATGGCCCGCCCGGCGGCCATTGGCCACCAAGCATGGACAGCGAGTTGCGGTTCTACGCAGCGCTCTGGGGCGCATACGGGATTATCCTGATCATGACCGCAGGTGACCTGACCCGACAGATCAAGCGGGTTCCCTGGCTGGCGGCGGTGTTCTTCATCGGGGGCGTTGGGCGGCTCGTCTCGTTTCTCCAGCTTGGTGCGCCGCATCCCTTCTTTGTCCTGCTGATGGCGATAGAACTGTTGCTGCCTGTCGTTATTCTGGCCTTGTGGTTCAACGTCAGACGTCACGCCGCCTGACCTGGAGACGACGATGAGCGCCGGACAATTGACGGACCTCGTTGATGAATGGATCCGCATTCCGCTGGCCGATGGCCGCTATCTGGCCGCGCGGCTGTGGCGGCCTGTCGGCGCGGCGCGGGTCCCGGCAATCCTCGACATCGCACCCTACCGGGCCTTTGATTTCTTCCGACCCATCGAGGAGCCGATGTTCCCGTGGTGGGCGCAGCAAGGCTATGCAGTGCTGGCCATCGACACCTCGGGGGCCGGCGGGTCCACCGGCCTGCTGCGCGATGAATACCTGCCGCAGGAAATCGACGACGCGGTCGACGCCGTGGCCTGGGCCGCCGCCCAGCCCTGGTGCGACGGCGGCGTGGGCCTCAGCGGGCTGTCCTGGGCCGCATTTACCGCCTTGCGTGCAGCGGGACGTGCGCCGCCAGCGTTGAAGGCCATGGTGCTGGGCGGGGTGTCGGAAGACGGCTGGACCACCGACGTCCAGAACCTGGGCGGTGCCAGCTATGCCGCCCGGGTCGACTGGGCCGGTGTGATGCTGATGTTGGGTGCCCTGCCCCCCGATCCGAAGCAATTCGGGGATGGTTGGCGCGACGCCTGGATCGAACGGCTCAAGGCCAATCGACCGTGGATCATCCCGTGGCTGTCGCACCCTGAACGCGACCGCTACTGGCAGGCCAAGACCGCGCTCGCCTCCACGGTCCCGCTGTTGCTCTATTCGGGATGGGCCGACAAATACGCCACCTCGGTTCTGCGTATCGCGGCGGCCTGGAAAGGCCCTGTTCGCACCATCATCGGCCCCTGGGAGCATGCGGTCCCGACCACGGCGGCGCGCGGCCCCCGGATCGGGTTTCTGCAGGAAGCGCTCCGGTGGTGGGACCGATGGCTGAAAGGGCGCGACACCGGGGTGATGGGGGATCCGCCCCTGCGCATCTGGGTGGCCGCGCCCGACCGAGAAGGCGGCCTTGAGCACGGAAACTGGCAGGCGATGTCCTGGCCCATGGAGCACAGTCCGTCTTTGGCGCTTCGCTTCGGAACCGGGCAGATCGTGCTGACGCCGAACCCCGCGCCGCCGCAAAAACTCGACGCTGACCTCTATGAGGACGCCCCCGGTGCCTGGCCGGAGGCTGGTGCGCTCAAGGGGCCCGTCGCAGAAGCCGATATCGATATCGTCGCCGCCCCGGTGCTGGCCTGTCGGCTTCGATCCAATCGCCCCGGCGGCCTGCTGGTCGCCCGTCTGCTGGACATCGCCCCGGATGGCCAGGCGGTCCGGATGACGACTGCGGCGCTCAATCTCGCATTCCACGACGGCTCAGGCCGTAACGCAGCCCCGGCGGCAAACGAATGGATAGACATCGCCCTGCCCTTCCAGGCCACAGCCTGGCGGTTGAAGGCCGGTCACAGGCTGGGATTGAGCCTGTCTGCTGACGGTTGGCCGACCCTGTGGCCCGGACGCACCCACGCAACCCTGACGCTGGACCGGGCCAGCCTCACACTCAGCGTACCGCTGGCAAGCGACGGCCTGACCACGCCCCGCGCCTTCGCACAGCCTCTGACGGCATCGGGCGCAGCCATAGGCACGGCCAGATGGCTGAACCCGGCCAACGAACCGCTGCCGGGAACCGGGCTGACAGGGGCCACCGCCTATGCCCCACCCCCCGCCGCCTGGCATCTGGACGCCACGGGGATGGACTATTATCGCGCGTCCCGCTTCGAACTCGCACTCTCCGACGGCGGACAGCAGGCTGTTGCGGCCAAGGTATTCCGGGTCGCGTTCCAGCGGCCTGACTGGTCTGTGCGGGTCGCCACGCGGCTCATCGTCCGCTCGACACGGGCCGCCTTCCAGGTCGACTGGACCCTGCAGGCCGTCGAAAACGGCCGGACGATTTTCGATCACAGCGAGGCCGCCATCATCCCTCGAAGTGCGGTCTGAGCGCACGGAATGCCTGTGGCCTTGCGGCCACATCAGGGAAACGACTGCGGCGTGTTGACGCATCCGAAACCCGATTGCGCGCGTAACAGCCGGATCGGGCGCGTAGATCGCGTCTGACCCTGAAAACAGTTCTGCCCCTGAAAACAGTTCGGACGAAATTCCCATGCAAAAAGCCTTCCTCGCCGCCGCCTCGTTCGCGGTTCTCGCGCTCGCGACCTCCGCCAATGCCCAGACGGGCGACTGGAGCGGCCCCTACGTGGGCGTCGCCGCCGGCTATGCGGATCGTTCAGAGAGCTCCGGCGAAACCGTCGGCTTCGACACCAACCTCGACGGCCGCTTCGGCGACACGGTCAACACGGCGGCAGGCGTCAACGCGTTCTCGCCCGGCTTCTGCGGCGGCAGCTTCAACACCAATGCCGCCCCCGGCGGCTGCCGCAAGGACGACAAGTCCGACATCGAGATCAGCCTGCGTGGCGGCTACGACTGGCAGTTCGGTTCGTTCGTGGTCGGCGGTGTGGTCGAGTACACGCAGCTGCAACTTCAGGACAGCGTCACCGCCTTCTCCGTCACCCCGGCCGCCTACGCATTTACCCGCAAGCTGGACAGCATGTTCGCCGTCCGCGCCCGCGCCGGTTACGCCATGGACGACAACCTCTTCTACGTCACTGGCGGCTATGCCAAGGGCAACATGACCCACAGCTTCCGCACCACCAACGTCGTCAATGCCTTCCCCCAGTCGGGCGGCGGCGATGCGGATGGCTACCAGCTGGGCGCAGGCTATGAGCGCAAGCTGACCCCGAACTGGACCGTGGGCGTCGAATACCTGCGCACCAGCTTCAAGGACGACGACTACAGCGTCCGCGCCACCAACAACGGCACGACTGCGGCCACCAACGCCTTCCTGCTGGTCAACACCGGCGGCACCGGCTTCCGCCGTACCGACGACAACTTCCAGTTCAACAGCTTCCGCGTCACCGCCAGCTATCGCTTCTAGGACTCTCAAAAGTAGAGTGTTCTTCCTCTCCCACGCGTGGGAGAGGGGGACCGCTCGCCGAAGAGCGAGGGGTGGAGAGGGAAAGCCCAATCCGCCGATTTTCACATGACTGATCCAACCTGCGACGCCTGAGGCAAGCCCTCTCCACCACGCCCTCTACGGGGCGCGGTCCCCCTCTCCCGCTTCGCGAGAAAGGAAGGACTCAGGGCAGTTTGGCCTCAGGTTCATCCACCAAGCCGCTCGCCAAGGCGGCGCGCCGCCGGATCGTTTGCCACCTGATCCAGCAACCAGTCTCGAAACGCAGCGATCTTGCGGCTACGGCGACGCTCCTGCGGATAGACCAGCCAATAGTGACGATCAGCGTCGATATAGGCGTCGAAGGGCTGCGCCAGCCGCCCGGTCGCAATGTCCCCCGCAAACATGACCGGCGACCCAAGGGCTGCGCCGCCTGTGGTCAGCACAGCCGCCATTTCGAGTGTCTGGGTGTCCGCAACCAGTCGCAGGGCCGCGGAGGTCGCCGGCGCGACGCCGGTCACGCCAGCCGCCGCAAACCATTCGCCCCACTCGTCCTCCGCGCCAATCATCGCGACAGAC
>JANNFM010000133.1:0-11573 GCA_031379795.1 Alphaproteobacteria bacterium | reverse complement strand
AACCTCGGGCGGGCTCATGGATTTGCGCAATACGCGGGCGCGGGTGGCGATGAGCGTGGTGTGGCGCATGTGTGCTCTCTCGGCTTGCCCCCTCCACCACGCCCTCTGCGGGGCGCGGTCCCCCTCCCGCCACTTCGTGGGAGAGGTGAAGAACATATCGGGAACATACTTGTTGGGCAACGTCAGCAGCCGACCAGACCTTCACGCCGGGGGCCGATCTCCCCGCCCATACCGTGCCCGGCCAAGCCGCTCGGCGAACCGCGCCAACGCATCTGAGGGCCGAAACGTCGTGGTCGCTTTCCATTTCTCGAAGGCCATGACGTTGTCGATGCGGCGGTCGACGAATTCCAGGGCGGCCTTGCGACCGTCCGAGGCCCGGATCGCGCCGGCGCCGGTGAGGATGCCCGCGAGCAACAGCCGCTTGGTATAGTGATTTTCGTCGGTGGCCGTGTCGCCGGCCCAGCGCCAGAGGACGTCGGCGCTGTCCCAGGTCAGCTTTGCTGCCAGTCCCAGGTTCAGCGGCAGGGTCAGATAGCCCGACCAGCGCCGCAGCGCCGGTTCGTCCACGGCGGCGGCGTCCAGGCGGGCCTCGACAGCGCGGCGGATGCGCTCGCGGATCTTCAGGTTCGAGGCATGGACCTCACCCAACAGCGCCAGAGCCCGATCATCATGGCGGCGCGACAACAGGGCGGCCAGGTCGGCGGGGCCATGCGGGATCAGAAGCCCGGTCTCGCCCGCCGACAATCCAAGCGCTTTTCCGGCCAGCGCGGCGGTGCGATGAGTCCATCCGTGAAGGGGGGCTAACTTCAGCGCTGCGTCCAGCAACCGTTGCTCTGTTGTCGCAGCCCAGTCGGAGTCTTGCGTGGTCATGGATTCAGTCTAGCTGAGTGCGTGGACAGGGCGAACCTCTTCTGCTATCTGCCCGCCCTCAAACTCGAAGGGTCAAACCTTCGGGCGATAACATTTTGTACGCTCGCCGCCTTTTAGCCGGCACGAGGTGGGCGGCTAGCGTTCAACAGGAGAGATACCCCTGGTTCAGATTTTCGTCCGCGACAACAACGTCGACCAGGCCCTCAAGGCGCTGAAGAAGAAGATGCAGCGCGAAGGCTCGTTCCGCGAGATGAAGCGCCACGTCCACTATGAAAAGCCCTCGGAAAAGCGCGCCCGTCAAAAGGCCGAAGCCGTGCGTCGTGCCCGCAAGCTGGCCCGCAAGCGCGCCCAGCGCGAAGGCCTGATCCCGGCTCCGAAAAAGGTCGTCACACGATAATCTCTGCGTCAGCCCCTAAAAGCTGGCATGAATGATGCTTATTTGAAGGGCTGCGCCTCCGGGTGCGGCCCTTTTTTCGTATCTGGGTCGTCGCTACATGTTCAAGGCGGTGGTCCGCCGACTTGTCTCGTCGTTAAGTGGTCTATCAACTGTCTGCGTCTATTCTGATTTTTTGGCGCACGGCCTCTTTGGGAACGGTCCTCTTATGAATCTCCGCAATATGGTGATCTGGGGCGTCATCGTCGTCGTCATGATCGGCCTCTACAGCATGATGGCTGGGGGCAATCGGACGAACACCCCGAACGACCTGTCCTATTCGCAACTCCTGTCCAAGGTGAATGCGGGTGAGGTGAAGGCCGTCGAGATCCAGGGCGCCCAGATCGAGGTGACGGATCAGAGCAATCGCAAATTCACGGCTGTGACCCCCAACAATCAGGACGACCTGGTCCAGCGCCTCGAAAAACAGGGCGCGGATATCAAGGTGAAGGCCGCCGGTGGCTTCACCCTGATGGGGGCCCTGTTCCAGTTCCTGCCCATCCTGCTGCTGATCGGGGTGTGGATCTTCTTCATGCGCCAGATGCAGGGCGGGGCCCGTGGCGCCATGGGCTTTGGCAAGTCCAAGGCCAAGCTGCTGACCGAAAACAAGAACCGCGTCACGTTTGACGACGTGGCCGGCGTTGAGGAAGCCAAGGAAGAGGTCGTTGAGATCGTCGATTTCCTGAAGGACACGCAGAAATTCCAGCTCCTGGGCGGCAAGATCCCCAAGGGTGCGCTGCTGATCGGCCCTCCTGGCACCGGCAAGACCCTGCTGGCCCGCGCCATCGCGGGTGAGGCCGGCGTGCCGTTCTTCACCATCTCGGGCTCGGACTTCGTGGAAATGTTCGTCGGCGTCGGCGCCAGCCGCGTGCGCGACATGTTCGAACAGGGCAAGAAGAACGCCCCCTGCATCATCTTCATCGACGAAATCGATGCGGTCGGTCGCCATCGCGGTGCCGGCCTCGGCGGTGGCAACGATGAGCGCGAGCAGACGCTGAACCAGCTGCTGGTCGAGATGGACGGCTTTGAATCCAGTGAAGGCATCATCCTGATCGCCGCCACCAACCGCCCCGACGTGCTGGACCCCGCACTGCTGCGCCCGGGTCGCTTCGACCGCCAGGTCGTTGTGCCCAATCCGGACGTCAACGGTCGCGAGCGAATCCTGCGCGTGCACATGAAGAACGTGCCGCTGGCCGCCGACGTCGACGTCAAGGTGATCGCGCGCGGCACGCCCGGCTTCTCCGGTGCCGACCTCGCCAATCTGGTCAACGAAGGCGCGCTGATGGGGGCTCGCAAGAACCGCCGCATGGTCACCATGCGCGACTTCGAGGACGCCAAGGACAAGGTGATGATGGGGGCCGAGCGCCGCTCCATGGTCATGTCCGAGGACGAAAAGCGCTGCACCGCCTACCACGAGGGCGGTCACGCCCTGGTGGCCCTGTCGGTGCCGGCCGCCGACCCCGTACACAAGGCCACGATCATTCCGCGGGGCCGCGCGCTGGGCATGGTGATGCAGCTGCCGGAAGCCGACCGCTATTCGATGAATTACGAGCAGATGACCTCACGGCTCACCATCCTGATGGGCGGCCGGGTTGCCGAGGAGCTGATCTTCGGCAAGGACAAGATTACCTCCGGCGCATCCGGCGACATCCAGTCCGCCACGGGCCTGGCCCGCAGCATGGTCACGCGCTGGGGCTATTCCGATCAACTGGGCCTCGTCTCCTATGGTGACAACCAGGAAGAGGTGTTCCTGGGTCACTCGGTGTCACGGACCCAGAACGTCTCGGAGGCCACGGCCAACATCATCGACGCCGAGGTCAAGCGTCTGGTGCAGGGCGGCTATGATGAAGCCAAGCGCATCCTGACTGAAAAGATCGACGACCTGCATTCGGTGGCCAAGGCGTTGCTGGAATACGAAACCCTCAGCGGCGACGAGATCGTCGGCGCCATGAAGGGCATCAAACCCAACCGGGATGAATCCGAGACCAAACGGCCTACCGGCCCGACGGTCGCAGTTCCGATCTCCCCGCAGCCGAGCGCCGAACCGGCATAAGGGTCTCACGACCTCGATATCTCCCAGGGCGGCCGCTGCAAAGCGGCCGCCCTTTTCGTTTCGGGACCTTCCCTTGACGTGTGCCGCCCTGAGGTCTAATTGTATGAGTGTATGCATACACAGGATAACAAAGTGGCCGCGCTCAGGCTCGAGGACAATGGGGTCCCGATCTATGTGCAGCTGCGTGACCAGTTCCTGCGGATCATGGGGCAGGGCGGGCTGAAGACAGGCGACCAGATGCCGACCATGCGCCAGGTGGCCGTGGCGCTCCGGGTCGATCTCAACACGGAGCGCAACGACTAAGAGGAACTTGAACGCCTTCGCGCGGTCGCGCTGATCCGGGGCCGCGGCAGCTTTGTCGCCGAGCCACCACCGGCGCGGCAGGGGTCAGCCCTTGCGGAGCAGATCGACAACCTGGCGCGCCAGACCCTGGCCGCCGCCAATGCCCGGGGGCTCGACCCCTTGGCACTCGCTGAACGTATTGCGGCGCTCGCCGCCGAGAGGGAGGACCGATTATGATCAGTCTAAGCCAATATCTGCGACTGAAAGGTGCCAATGCACCCGCGATGGTGCTGAGCGGCCTGGCGCTGGCGTTGAGTATCTTCGCCTTCGTGCAGGCGGACAAACAGGGCGGCGGCCTCTTCATCGGCCTCGGCGTGGTGATGATCCTGGCGGCGGTCCTGATCCCTTTGACCCTGAAGATGGCCAACCAGTGGGAGCGGGCGGTCGTTCTGCGGCTGGGTCGGTTGCAGTCGATCTCGGGTCCGGGTCTCTTCCTGATTATTCCGGTGGTCGATCAGGTCGCCGAATGGCTGGACCAGCGGATTCAGACGACAGAATTCAACGCCCAGCAGGCGCTGTCCAAGGACACGGTGCCCGTCAACATCGACGCCGTGATCTTCTGGCAGGTGCACGACACCGAGCGCGCCGCGCTGGAAATCACCGACTATCGCCGCGCCATCACCCAGGTCGCAGAGACATCACTTCGCGAGATCGTCGGGTCGTCCACGCTGGCCACCCTTCTGTCCGAGCGCAAGCAAAGCGACGAGACCCTGCGCGAGGTGATCGGGCGCAAGACCGGTGACTGGGGCATCGGGGTGCTCTCTGTGGAGATCCGCGATATCGGCGTGCCGGCGGCTCTGCAGGACGCCATGAGCCGACAGGCCCAGGCCGAACGCGAGCGGCTGGCCCGGGTCGCCCTGGCCCAGGCCGAACAGGAAGTAGCCATCAAGTTCGTCGAGGCCGCCGACATCTATGCCCGCTCGCCGGCGGCCATGCAGTTGCGCGCCATGAACATCATCTATGAGACCACCAAGGAGCGCGGGACCACAATTCTGATACCGTCTGCCATGGTGGACGCCATGAACCCGGCGCGACTGATCGCCGCCGCCGGCACCCAGTGAACAGGGAGACATGACCATGGACACCAAACCCTTCGTGCTGGCGGCCCTGATGACCGCGGCGCTCAGTGGATCGGCGCTGGCCGAGGATGCTGCTGGCCATTGGGTCGGCGTGGTGAAGACGCCGATCGGCGTCGACCTGACCATCGTCGCCCATATGAAAGCCGCGGCGGGCGGGGGGCTGGAAGGCTACGCCGAGAGCCCCGACCAGATGCTGACGCCGCTGCCGCTGAGCGACGTGAAGGCGACTCCGGAGTCGCTGGAATTCACCATCGGTCAGGTCCGGGCGACCTTCGCCGGCAAGTGGGATGCCGGGGCCAAGGGGTGGGTTGGCGTGATGGATCAGAATGGGGCCCAGATGGCGCTGACGCTCAGGCGCGGCGTCCCGCCGCCCCGTCCTGTGATCGCTGGTCTTGATGGCGACTGGTCGGGCATGATCGCCTCGCCCCAGGGTGATCTGCGCATTCTGGTGCATGTGAAGACCAACAAGGATGGCACCCTGGCCCTGCTGGAATCGCCGGATCAGACGCCGGCGCAGATGGTCGCCTTCCTGACGCACCAGAACGAGGCGGTGTCCGTGACCCTGCGCGGAATTGGCGGCTTCTTCGGCAAGCTGTCGGCAGACGGCAAGGTCATGGAGGGCGAGTGGCGCCAGGGCGGCGCGGCGACGCCTTTGACGCTGAAGAAGAAGGCCGGCTGAAGTCTGCGCGTTGGCAGCGCCCCCTCCACCCTTCGGGTCCCCCTCCCCCGCAAGCGGGTGAGGAACAGAAGCGGCTCAAGTTCCTCCCCTGTCGCGAAGACGACGGGGGAGGGGGACCGCGAAGCGGTGGAGGGGGCGTTGCCGTCGCACTGCCCTAACCCACAAAAATCCAGTCGCCGGTGAGGCTGGACAGGCTCACGCCGACCAGCACCACCCGCGCGCCGCCGACGATGTCGACCACGGTGTCCGCACCGACCTGGCTTGCGGTGTAAGTATTCCCCGGATCCAGGCGCACCCGGTCTCCCTCGCCGCGGTTGAAGTCGAGGATGCGGTCGATGCCGGCGGTGCCGAAGCTGTTGAAGGTGTCTGCACCGGCCCCGCCAGTGATGGTGTCGTCGCCCAGGTCGCCGGAGATGAAGTCCGCGCCGTCGCCGCCGCGTAAGCTGTCGTTGCCCTGGCCACCGCGCACCAGGTCCGCGCCTGTGCCCCCGTCGCCGGTGTCGTCGCCCAGATTGCCGAAGACGATGTCGTCGCCTTCGTCGCCGCTCAGCAGGTCGTTGTCCTTGCCGCCCACCACCCAGTCGGTGCCCTGGCCGCCCGAGACGGTGTCATTGCCCGCATTGCCGTGGACGTCGTCAAAGCCGAAGCCGCCATAGATCTGGTCGTTGCCGTCCTCGCCGCGCAGATAGTCCATGCCGTCGCCGGCGGTGGCGCCTGGCGTCAGCCGGTGGATGTCGCCGTCCAGGCCAATCACATAGAGGCGGCCTGTGCCGTCCACCGCGAACGAGGCAATCTGGTCGAAATCGCCGCCGCTCACCGCCAGCTGGGCGTTGCGGTTGATGAAGTCCTGCGCCTGGCCGTTGGTCTGACTGATGGTCCAGAGGTTGCCGGTGACAAAATCGCCGAAGACGTACAGCCCGTTGGCCCCGCCCGGACCGCGATAGACGTAGCCGCCGGTGATGGAGAACCCGTTGAACAGCGGGGTGGTGCGCCCGTAGTCCAGGATCGGATCGGTCAGGCCCTGAGGCGCAGTTCCGTTGAATGGCACCAGACCCTCCTTGAAGCGCCAGCCCAGGTTCAGACCACCGGTTCCGGCGGGGACGAAATTGACCTCTTCCCGCGCACCCTGACCGACATCGCCTATCCAGAGGTCGCCATTGGCGGGATCAAAGCTGGCGCGCCAGGGATTGCGCAGGCCGTAGAGCCAGACTTCATCCGCGCCTGGAATGGCCCCGGCGAAGGGGTTGCTGGCGGGGATGGCGTAGTTGCGGTTGGGGTCCGTCGGAAAGGCGTCGCCGTTCACATCGATCCGCAGGATCTTGCCCAGCAGGGAATTCAGGTTCTGGGCGTTGTTCTGCGGGTCGCCGCCCGAGCCTCCGTCGCCGGACGCGATGTACAGAAACCCGTCCGGGCCGAACCCCATCCAGCCGCCGTTGTGATTGCTGAAGGGCTGGTCGTAGCCAAGGATCAACCGCACCGGGGCCGGGTCCGCGTGGTTGGCGTCGGCCCGGCGGTACTCGCGGATCTCGGTGTTACCGTTGGCGTTGGTCAGGTTGACGTAGAACAGGCCGTTGGCCGCATAGTTCGGATGAAAGGCCAGGCCCAGCAGTCCCTGCTCGCCGCCGCCCGCCAGGCTGGAGTCGGGCAAGTCCAGATAGCTGTCAGTATTCAGTTGTCCGGTATTGAGGTCCAGGATGCGAATGCGACCTGTGTGCTGCTCGACGATGAACAGCCGGTCCGGATCGCCAGGCGGAGACGCCGCAAACAGGGGGTTGGAGAGGCCTGCCGCCACCCGCGTGGCGCTGATGACCTCGGACCCGGCCTGGAGGTCTGCGACCGAGTGGCCATAGATGATGTCGTCGCCTGCACCTCCGAACACACTGTCCGAGCCATCACGACCGGACAGGACATCCGGGCCCGCCGTGCCTGTCAGGGTGTCACGCGCAACCGACCCCACGATCTCCGCCACGCCGCCCTCC
Organism: Alphaproteobacteria bacterium; assembly: GCA_031379795.1. Taxonomy (GTDB): domain Bacteria; phylum Pseudomonadota; class Alphaproteobacteria; order Caulobacterales; family Caulobacteraceae; genus Phenylobacterium. The sequence continues at coordinate 4,138 of JANNFM010000133.1, read as the reverse complement.
GCCCTTCGTCAAATCCTCGCGCATGGCTATAACGAAGTCGAGGTCCCATGCGTTCCAACTCGATCCCCGTCGTTCGTCCGCTCGTGATGGGCATACTGAACGCGACACCTGACAGCTTCGCCGACGGTGGTCGCTACCTGGGCTTCGAGGCCGCTTTGGCTCATGCGCGCCGGATGGTGGCCGACGGGGCCGACATTCTGGACATCGGCGCCGAATCCACACGACCGGGCGCCCAGCCGGTGACCGCCGAGGTCGAGATCGCCCGACTGATCCCCCTGATCGAGGCGATCCGCGCCGAAAGCCTGATCCGGATTTCGGTCGACACCATGAAGCCGCAGGTGGTCCGCGCCGCCCTGGCCGCGGGCGCCACGATGTGGAACGACGTCACCGCGCTCAGCCACGCGCCCGACAGTGCGGCGGTGGCGGCTGATCTGGGATGCGAAGTGGTGCTGATGCACATGAAGGGCGAGCCCGGGACTATGCAGGATGAGCCGCACTACGAAGATGTCGTCGCCGAGGTGGCCGATTTTCTGCAGGAACGAGCGGAAGTCGCCATCTGGGCCGGCGTGGCGCGCGAGCGGATCTGGCTCGACCCCGGCATCGGATTCGGCAAGCACCCGACCCGCCACAATCTCCCCCTACTGGCCGGGCTGGACCGGATCGTAGCCTTGGGTTTCCCGGTGTTGCTGGGGGCCAGCCGCAAGCGGTTCATCGGCGCGCTCGATGACGGGGCGGAGGCAGACGCGAGGCTGGGTGGGTCGATCGCGGCGGCGCTGGCCGGCGCGGCGGCGGGCGTGGCGGCGGTGCGCGTCCACGACGTGCGCGAGACGGTGCAGGCGCTGAAGGTGTGGGTCGCGATCCGGGGGACGGCACTCGTGGCCCCGGATGATCCGACCACGACATAGGGTATTCAGCGCACCGCCCCCCTGGCCAACGCGGCAAAGGCCTCAAGCACGGCTGTTTCTGACACCGCTTCAGGGCTGAGAATCGCCTGGTAAACCAGACCCATTGTCAGTGACTGGATAGCGAGTGCGAGGCTGCCAGCCGACATCGCAAGTTGGTCCCCATGCTGCGCTTCAAGTTGCAGCGCCATGGCCTGAAAGAGCCCCGCAAAGCCCTCGGCCACCTTGGCTTTCAAGGCGGGTTTTGTGGCAATGTGTAGGAGCAGTTCTGCGTGCCATAGCTGGGTTGCCGGAGCGTCGGGCAGGGTCGCGACCAGACCCCTTGCAAACGCACGTAGCTTCTCATCCAGGGTACCGGGCTGGCCGAAATCCCGATCAATCTTCAGACCGCGCTCCCCGGCTGCAGCGAACAGCAGATCGGCACGGGACGCAAAGTTGGAATAGATCGCGCCGCGCGACATGCCGGCCCGTTCCGCCACGGCCTCCAGTGTCGCGGCCGAGAAGCCATGTTCATCAACGACGCTCCAGAAGGCCTCGATCAGCGTAGCCTTTGTGCGGTTGCGCTTGGCACCAGGCTGGCGATCAGGGGGCGACGGCATAGTCTTGAATATACGCAGAGAATAATATACACGATGTATATTCATGATTGGAGAGTGAGCGATGCAGGTCCTGCGAGGCGTCCTTGGTCCCCTTCCGTACGTCGCGGTTATGGCCGCGGTTCTACTTCTGACACCGGGTCTGATGAGCGGAATATGGGCATGGCCGACGGCCTGGCTGTTTCTGGCGGTGTTCGGCGCATGGTCGGCCCTGGCCTCGGGCTTGTTGGCGATCCTTCGACCCGCGAGCTTTGAGGTTCGCCAGCAGGGGCTCGTCGCGGCGCTGGAGAAGAAGCAGCCGCTCATCGACGTCATCGGCGTGCTCGCCTATGCCGCCTTCATGCTGTGCTGGTTCGCGTCCATTCCGGTGGACGTCTTCCATTTCAGGCTACTGCCCGCGCCATCTGTCATCGTGCAGACACTCGGCGCTGTGGCCGCAATCACCGGCCTCACCATCGCCTATGTCGCCATTGGCCAGAACCGGTTCGCCGCGCCAACGATCCACGACCAGAGCGCCGACGGACATAGGGTCATCCAATCAGGCCTCTATGGCGTGGTCCGTCACCCGTTCTATGCGGGCATGTTGCTGGTGTATCCCGGCCTGGCGCTGTGGCTGGGAAGCTATGCAGCGGCCATTGCCACCGTCGGCTTTCTGATTATGACCCTGGCCCGGATCGTCATCGAGGAACGCTACCTTCTTCAAAAACTTCCCGGCTATGACGCCTACAAGGCGCGCGTCCGTGCGCGATTGATCCCACGCCTTCTTTAGCTCAGGCCGGCGCCAGCGCCTTGTAGGCTTCGCTGACGGCCTGCTCCCGCTCCGCCAGCCGGGCCCAGGGCGTGCGAAGGCCGTCGCAGGCGTCTTCCAGCGCCTGAAGATGGGCGTGCCAGCCCGCGCCGTTGCCTGCGCCTTCCGACCAGACCAGGTCCGTCTCCGTCAGGGTCAGCCGACATCCCTCGCCGTCCGGGGCGAGCTCAAACCTCACTGTGGACTGTGACCCGTCAGCCTTGGGCCAGGTCCAGGCAATCAGACGCGGTGGTTCAAAGGCGACGATAGCTCCCTGAATCCGATAGTTCACCGCCGGAAAGTGCAGGTGAATGGCGCCGCCGAGCCGGAGCTCCAGCGCCTCCACTTCGGCGAACCAGTCGGCGATCCGTTCGGGTACGGTGAGCGCGGCCCAGACCTTCTCGATCGGCCGGGCAATCTGACGGTGAAAGGTGATTTCGGCTGTGTCGCCGACGCGTCGGATGTGTCCAGGATCCTGGAGGGTGGTCACGGCTTCGGCCCTCTCAGACGCCGCTCGAGGAGAAGCCTTTGAGCCAGGGCTCACGCGCCTCATAAACCGCCATCAGCTCCCGCTCGGCCTCCATCGTCCAGCTGACGGCAACGCCCTCCAGTGAGGGCTGGATCGCATCCAGAAAAATGTGCCAGCCGGCCAGCGAGCTGATCCAGGCGGCGGCGACGCCAAAGTTGGAGAGCCGCAGCACGCAGCCGTCGCCATCGGCCTCGATCTCGTAGCGGACCCGCCCCGGCGGATCGGGCGGGTTCGGCCAGGTGTGTTCCAGCAGCCGGGGTGGATCGAAGGCCGTGATCTCGCCCTCGGTATAGGGTCCCTCATTGCCAAACCGCAGGCGGTAGGCCCCGCCCAGCCGCATCTCGATCTGGACGTCCGCTGTCGCGAACCAGTCGGCAATGCGTTCCGGGATCGTGATCGCCGCCCACACCCGCTCCGGTGATGCGGCGATGCGGCGCACGTATCGCAGGTCAAATGCCTCGCCATTACGGGTGATGGTTCCAAACCGGTCGTCGTCCAGGGTCATTGATCGCGCTCCAGATGGGCTTCGAGGGCGTCGAGGCGGTCGGCCCAGGCGCGACGATAAGGCGCCAACCACGCCTCCAGTTCTGAGAGGCCATGGCGCTCCAGCCGATAGAGCCGGCGCTGGCCATCAGCCCGCATCCTGACCAGTCCGGCTTCCCGCAGCAGCTTCAGATGCTTTGATACCGCCGGCTGACTGATCGCCAGGGCACCCACCAGATCACCAGCGGGCCGCTCACCCTCGCGCAGCATATCCAGGATGCGGCGGCGGTTGGGTTCAGCCAGGGCTTCGAACGGGCTCATGACATCATATCATCATATAGAAATATATCTTGCAACTGATATGTAAAGTCGCCGCGAACACGCTACCTCATCCATATGCAGCATCTCGGCCGAGTTCTGATTATCGCCGGTTCCGACAGCGGGGGCGGCGCGGGCGTGCAGGCCGACAACAAGCCGGTGACGGCGCTGGGCGGCTATGCGGCGACGGCGATCACGGCGGTGACGGTGCACAACACCCTGGGCGTCACCGGCGTACATCCGATTCCGTTGGCGATCATCGAAGCCCAGGCTCGCGCTGTCCTGGACGACATCGGTGCCGACGTGATCAAGACGGGCATGCTGGGCGACGCGGCGACAGTGGCCCTCGTGGCGCGGCTTCTGGAGGAATCTGCCATTCCTGCCGTGATCGATTTGGAGCACATGGGCCTGCCCTTCGACCGCACGCCGGAGGGCCGCATCGAGCAGCGTCGTTTCGGCGGCCATAGCGCCAACTACGGCGAGCGGCCGGTGATGCGCGCCTGCAAGTCGGCCGACCGCACCG
>JANNFM010000124.1:0-2707 GCA_031379795.1 Alphaproteobacteria bacterium | reverse complement strand
ACCCGTGACCGGCTGATCTTCTCGGCCATGAAGCTCTTCGGGGAGAAGGGCTACCTGTCCACGTCGGTGCAGGACATCCTGCGCGAGGCCGACGCCAATGCGGGCAGCATGTACCACGCGTTTCCCACCAAGCAGGACCTGCTGCTGGCCGTGCTGGAGATGTACCGCATCGGCATCGAGCCGATGCTGCTGGCCCCGGCCTGGGAGGGGATCGACGATCCCATCGACCGGGTCTTCGCCCTGCTGGCGCGCTATCGCGGCCTGCTGGAACAGACCGACTGCCTCTATGGCTGTCCCATCGGGTCCATCGCCCTGGAACTGCATGAGCCGGACCCCCCGGTGCGCGAACTGCTGGCGGTGAACTTCAATGGCTGGGTCAACCACATCGAGGCCTGTCTGCTGCAGGCCGGGGACCGCCTGCCCGCCGACCTCGACCGCCATCAGCTGGCAATCTTTGTCCTGACCACCATGGAGGGCGGGGTGATGCAGTCGCGCACCCATCGCACGCTGGCTGCCTTCGACGCCTCGGTGGCGGGCCTGCGCGACTACATCACCCGCCTGGAGCAAGCCGCCTCCACCGGACGCCTACACGATGCGGCAGGAGACTCTGAATGATTCGATCCCTGATCACCGGCGCTGCCGCGATCGTGCTTCTGGCCGGTCCGGCCTACGCGCAATCGTCAAAGGACTTCCCGGAGGTCGCCGACACCTCCTTCACGGAACCCAACGGCGACAAGGTGCTGCAGTTGAGCCTCGTGGTCCCGGCCAGCCGCAAGGACGTCTGGGCCCGGTTCACCACGACCGAGGGCTACCGCGCCTGGGCCACGCCATTCGTCAAGATCGACTTCGGCGTCGGCGGTATGATCGAGGCCAGCTACGATTTCAAAGCCAAAGCCGGCGACCCGGACAACATCCGCAACCGCATCGTCGCCTACGCGCCCGAACGCATGGTCGTCCAGAAGAACGAGAACGCCCCTGCCAGCCTGCCGGGTCGCGAAAAGTTCGGAGAAATCGCCACCATCATCGAACTGGCCGACGCTGGCCCCGGCGCCACCCGCGTGACCATCACCGGTGTCGGCTACAAGCCGGGCGAGCCCTACGCCACGCTGCTGAAGCACTTCAGCTGGGGCAACGCCTATTCGCTGATGCAGCTCAAGACCAGTTTCGTAAGAGGCCCCGTCGACTGGAAGGCCACGGAAGCAAAACAACAGGCCGCGGCTGCGGCGGCCAAAATGGCGGAGAAACACTGATGAACGTTCAAGCCCTGCTCACCGCCACCGGCATCGGCCTGGCGGCCCAACTGGCCATGGTGATCGCCGGCCACTATGTGGCGTTCATCAAGGACAACGTCTTCGCCATCGGCGGCATGCTGATCTCTCTGGTGGCCGGGTTGATCTTTGCGAAACTGGCGGGATCGGGTTGGGTGCCCAGCCTGATCGGCGGCCTGGCCGCAGGTGCAATCTGCGCGTTTCTGGGCATCGGGGTCTCGGTGGCGTTGAAAGATTCGCTGCCTCTGATCCTCGCCGTCGGCACCGTGGGCTCTGCCGTCGCCGGCCTGATCGGTGGGGCCATCGGCAAGTTTATGTCCTGAGCCGGGACTCTGAGCCGTTGCAGGCCGGGTCACTGGCTGGTAGCGGTTCGGGCCTCGGGGCGGCGTCCCCGGTGCTGAGTCCCGGGATACGGATGCGTCGACCTCTACAACGACCGCAAGGCCAGGATGCCGGATACCTCTGGGATCTCCTGACCTTTGAAAAGATGCTGACCGGCAACGTCATCCACCTGGTCTACTGGGCCGGGCTGGGCATCATCGGCATCATGGCCTTTGGCGTCATCGGCGCGGCCATCGGGGTGGCGATCCGCGACAGCAACATCTTCCTGGGCATCCTGCTGGCCCTGGGCATCCTTGGCGTCGGCCTGCTGGGTGTCGGTGTCGGCGTGCTGCTGTGGCGCGCCTTCTGCGAGTTCTACGTGACGATCTTCAAGATCAGCGAAGACCTCCACGTCCTGCGCACCGACGTCGAGGCCGAACGTGCGCGCCAGGGCGGCGGTCAGCCGGAATAGCGATCTGGCGGGCCAATCGCCCTCTCCTGATCGTCATCTTCCGGCTTCTCCAAAAAACATCAGATAAATTTTGGTCGTATGTTCACTCTGTGTTCTATTCGGTCTTATGCAAACGTTCGCCGAGAGATCCGAACGCCACAGCAATGTGCTGGAAGTGCTTTGCGGCCATATGGCCACCGTCGTGGACGGGGCCTTCCATCGCGTGCTGAAGGCTGAGCTGCCGGAAGAGAAGGATCAAGCCGCCCTGGTGTTTGATCGTCTCGCCCGGGGCTTGCGGCTGACTGTGGCCATGGAAGCCCGCCTGCACCGCGACATGGCGCGGGATGCCCGCGAACTTGAACGTTTTGCGGCTGAGCCGGTCACGGCTGTCGAAGACGCGCCGTCACGGAGCGAGCGTTCTGCACGCACGCCCACCCCCTACGTCGAGACCGATCACGAGAGCGAAGCCGACTACGAGTCTGGCGATACCTCCCTCGACATCCACATCAAGGACCTCTCTGACCTGCTCGAAGAGCAATCAGCCACCCTCGACCCCCAGCGCAAGCACCGCGACGGTCTGGCCCGCCTCTCTGACTGGTGGGTTCGCAGCCAGCACGTCGCCCGGCCCAAGCGCCAGCGCCGTTGCAAGGCCTACCCCGGCGACGAT
>JANNFM010000116.1:0-1505 GCA_031379795.1 Alphaproteobacteria bacterium | reverse complement strand
TCACAGAATAACACCCTGTTTTACTGGAATAATCGCCGCGCGACCCCTCATCCGAGCCGCTCGCGCGGCCCACCTTCTCCCACAAGGGGCGAAGGAAAAGTACAGCCATATTCGACGTTGTGTGAATGCCGTAGCCCCCGCAAGCGGGTGAGGAACAGAAGCGGCTCAAGTTCCTCCCATGTCGCGAAGACGACGGGGGAGGGGGACCCGAAGGGTGGAGGGGGCGTCCGAGGGCCGTCCTAGCGCCGCCCGAACAGCCGCTCGATATCCGTCAGTTTGAGCTCCACATAGGTCGGTCGGCCGTGGTTGCACTGGCCCGAGTGGGGGGTGGCCTCCATCTGGCGGAGCAGGGCGTTCATTTCGGGCGCACTCAGGCGGCGGCCGGCACGCACTGAGCCGTGGCAGGCCATGGTGGAGCAGACGTCTTCCAGCCGTTCCTTGAGCGCCAGCGCCTGGCCGTTCTCGGCCAGGTCGTCGGCGATGTCGCGGATCAGGCCGGCGGCGTCGGTTTCCCCCAGCAGGGCCGGGACCTCGCGCACCAGCACCGCCCCGCCGCCGAAGGCCTCGACCACCAGACCCAGCGCGGCCAGCTCGTCGGCGCGGGCCAGCACACGGTCGGCCTCGGCGGGGTCCAGCTCCACCACTTCGGGCAGCAGCAGCGCCTGCCGCGCCACGCCGCCCTCAGCCATCTCCGACTTCATCCGCTCATAGACCAGGCGCTCGTGGGCCGCGTGCTGGTCAACGATCACCACCCCGTCGCGGGTCTGGGCGACGATATAGGTCTCGTGCACCTGGGCGCGGGCGGCGCCGAGCGGATAGTCGACAGGATCGAAGGCGGTCGTGACAGAGGGCTCGGCCATGCCGGGGCCATAGTCCGGTTCCGCGCGGGCCGAGACTTCGGACAGGCCCGGGATCGCCTGGACCGCCTGGGCCCAGCCGCCCTGTTGCCAGGCGGAGAACCCTGCGCCCGACGGTTGCGGGGGCATGGTGTTCGGGCGGAAGCCACCCAAGGCCGCCATGGAAACGGTGGTCGAAGCCCTATGCCCCGCCGCCGCCAGCGAGTGGCGCAGGCCGCTGACGATCAGGCCGCGCACCAGCCCGGGATCGCGGAACCGCACCTCGGCCTTGGCGGGGTGGACATTGACGTCCACCAGCCCGGCATCCAGCTCCACATAAAGCGCTGCCAAGGCATGGCGATCACGCGCCAGGAAATCGGCATAGGCCCCGCGCAGGGCGCCCTGCAGCAGTCGGTCGCGCACCGGGCGGCCGTTGACGAACAGGTACTGATGGGCCGCATTGCCGCGGTTGTAGGTGGGGTGGCCGGCAAAACCCGTCAGCCGCAAGACCTCGCGCTCGTGATCCAGGGCCAGGGCGTTGTCGGAAAAGTCGCGGCCCATGATCGACGCCAGCCGGGCCAACCGACCGTCAGGCCCTGCGGCCTCCGCCGGAAGGCGAAGGGTGCGGCGGCCGTCGATGTCGAGAGAGAAGCTGACCGTCTCATGGGC
>JANNFM010000141.1:0-5866 GCA_031379795.1 Alphaproteobacteria bacterium | reverse complement strand
GAAGCGCCTGACGTATGTCGAGGCCGCCGAGGCCGCGTTAGCCGACCTGGGCCATGATTTCGATGCCACCGGATTGAACGCCCTTCGCGGCGTCGTATCCGGCTATCCCGACACCGGCACCACGGGCGCCGGCGAGGTGGCGGCCAGTCTGTTCATGCTGCTGGAGCGGTTCATCGCCGACAAACGGACGGACCGTATGGCCCTCGAGATTCACGTGGCGGCGTGGCGACTGCTGCTGTCCACCAAGCCCAACAGAGAAGCCACTCGGGTTCTGGTCAAGGACCTAAACGCACTCCGCAGCCACAGCATCCAGGCCAAGGCCGCCTGACGTCCAGTTGACGGACCGGCCGCCGACCCCACATCGTCATTTCGAACGTTGTGGAGACCAGCCGGCCATGCCCCCCAACCACTGGCTCGTGAAGTCCGAGCCCGCCAAGTACGCCTTTGCGGATCTGCAGCGCGATGGCCGCACCGTCTGGGACGGCGTGCGCAACAATACCGCGGCCCTGCATCTGCGCGCCATGAAGGTCGGCGATCAGGCGTTCTATTATCACTCGGTCGAAGGCCTGGCGGTGGTGGGGATCGCCGAGGTCGTCCGCGAGTCTTTCCTCGATCCGTCGGATCCGGCAGGCCGTTTTGTCGCCGTCGAGATGGCCCCGGTGCGGTCCCTGCGCAGCCCCGTCACCCTGGCGCAGATGAAGGCCAATCCGGCCCTGGCCAACATGGCGATGCTGAAACTGTTTCGGCTGTCCGTCTCGCCTGTCACCACTGAGGAATGGGCCGAAATCCTGACGATGGCGGGCGAAAGCTGACCCGCGCCAGCCGGTGTTGGCGCACCGCTCACCTTGCCTTGCGCCACGGCAGAGCGTAACGGAGCGCTCCCTCAAAGTTTAGGAGCCAGCCAATGGGTTACCGGGTCGCCGTTGTGGGCGCCACGGGCAACGTGGGCCGTGAAATGCTGAACATCCTGGAGGAACTGAAGTTCCCCGTGGACAAGATTCACGCCATTGCCTCGCGCAAATCCATCGGGGTCGAGGTCTCGTTCGGCGACCGGATCGTCAAGTGCGAGGACATCGCCCGGTTCGATTTCTCCACCGTCGATCTGGTGCTGATGAGCGTGTCCGGGGCGTTCTCGAAGGAATGGTCGCCGAAGATCGGGGCTGCTGGCCCGATCGTGATCGACAACTCCTCAGCGTTCCGGATGGACCCGGACGTGCCGCTGGTGGTGCCGGAAGTGAATCCGGACGATGTCGAGTGGGCCAGCCGCAAGAACATCATCGCCAACCCCAACTGTTCGACCGCCCAGCTGGTGGTGGCGCTGAAGCCGTTGCATGACCTGGCGAAGATCAAACGGGTCGTGGTGTCGACCTATCAGTCGGTGTCCGGGGCCGGCAAGGAAGGCATGGACGAGCTGTTCGACCAGACCAAGAACGTCTTTGTTCTGGGGGCGACGCCGCCCAACAAGTTCCCCAAGCAGATCGCCTTCAACGTCATCCCCTTCATCGGCGAGTTCCAGGACGACGGCTACACCGACGAGGAGCAGAAGATGTGGAAGGAGACCCACAAGATCCTCGACGCCGACATCAAGCTGACGGTCACCTGCGTGCGGGTGCCGGTGATGGTGGGGCATTCCGAAGCGGTGAATGTCGAGTTCCACAATCCCATCGACGAGGACGAGGCCCGCGACCTGTTGCGCGAGTCGCCAGGCCTGATCGTGATCGATAAGCGCGAATCCACCTGCAACATTACGACCAAGGAAGCCCAGGGCGAACATCCGGTGTTCGTCAGCCGCATCCGCACGGACCCGACCGTCGAGCACGGCCTGAACCTCTGGATCGTCGCCGACAACCTGCGCAAGGGCGCGGCGCTGAACGCCGTGCAGATCGCCGAGCTGCTGCACGAACGCGGCCTGATCCGCCAGACGGCGCTGGCTTAGGCAGCTGGTGGAAATGCCGGGTGCCGACGGGTGGCACCCCACTATGATCGTCATAGGCGGGCTTTTGACCCGCCTATCCAATCGGCGATGTCAGCATGGATCAGCGGGTCAAGCCCGCCGATGACGTTCTTTTGGGGGACAAGTGAATGAGCGCTTCCCAAGCCGAACCGGCGGCCACTTCGGCTGGAAGCGCTCGGGCGCTGACGGCGGGGATCGGCTGTTACCTGATCTGGGGTTTCGTGCCCCTCGCCTTCCAGGCCATGGGCCGACTGGGCATTTCGTCTTGGGAGATCGTCGCTCACCGCACGATCTGGGCCGTGCCGGTCGCCCTGGCGTTCGTTCTGCTGGCGCGGCAGGGCCGCCAGGTGTTGAGCGTTTTCCGGATCCCGCGCGTGCTGGGCTGGCTGTCCGTGTCTGCCGTATTGATCGGCGGCAACTGGCTCCTCTACATCTGGGCTGTGAACGCCGGACGCATGCTGGAGACCAGCCTCGGCTACTACATCAATCCGCTGCTGGCCATGGCGGCGGGCGCACTGATCTTCCGCGAACGGATCGACCGGATCGGGATGCTCGCCATCGGCCTCGCCACCGTCGGGGTGATCATCCAGACAGTGGCGCTCGGACATTTGCCGGTGGTTTCGCTGGCGCTGGCGCTCAGCTTTTGCGGCTACGCCATCGTGCGCAAGCGGGTGGCAGCGGACGCCCAGACCGGGCTGCTGGTCGAATGTCTGCTGCTGGCCGGGCCAAGCCTGATCTATGCGGTCTGGTTGCAGAAATCCGGCGCAGGGCATTTCGGATCGAGCGCGTCCGCCACCGCCTGGCTGCTGGCCTGCGGACCGTTGACGGCGACGCCGCTGATGCTGTTCGCCTGGGCCGCGCGACGCATTCCGCTGTCGTTCATGGGCTTTTTGCAGTTCATGGGGCCGACCATCGGGTTCTTCATCGGCATATCCCAGGGCGAGGCGTTCACGACGATGCGGGCGTTGTCTTTCGTGTTCATCTGGGCCGGTGCAGCAGTGTTCGCCTGGGGTGCGTGGCGACGGTCGCGGGTGGTCCAACCTCAGGCGTAGGCCGCCGAGATCAGCCGCGTCGGGCGGGGATCGCCCATGAGGGCCACGCCCTGCTTGTTCATCACATAGGCACCGCCCAGCTTGCGCTCGGGGTCGGCGAAGGCGCAGGCGCCGCCCCAGCCTGAGTGGCCGAACGTGCGGGTGCCGGGGCCCCACGGGAAGTTGGGTTCATTGCGCATGAAACCGGCGGCCCAGCTCATCACAAAGGGCAGCACCAGGTCCTGGCCGTGGATGCGTTCGCGCGACGCCTCGGCGATCAGGGCGGGTGATAGCAGTTCGCCACCATCCAGCCAGCCGTCGTTGGCGAGACCGCCCATCAGCCGGGCCAATGCCTCGGCGGTGGCGTAGCCGTTGGTGGAGGCGATATCCATGCGGCGATAGTCATCGCCCGCCTTGCCGGCAGCTGAGGACCAGGGCGTCAGGAACGCGGCGCGGGTGGGGGCGTTGATCTCGCCGAACTCGGGCAGGCCGCCGGGGCGTTGCAGGTCGGCGATGCGGTGTTCGGCACCGGGTGGCTGGCCGATCCAGATATCGAGGTCGAAGGGCTCTCCGATATCTTCGCGAAACGCCGCGCCGATGGCGCGTCCGTCCACGCGACGGAAGATCTCGCCCACGATGTAGCCGATCGTGACGGGGTGGTAGCCGCTGGCCGACCCGGGGGGCCACATGGGAGCCATGGCCGCCAGCCGGGTGCAGATGGCGTCGCGGTCCAGCCAGAGCGAGGGGTCCATCGGGTCCGGAAACCCTGGCAGGCCGGCCTGATGCGAGATCACCTGTTCGACTGTGACGGCGGCTTTTCCCGCGGCGCCGAACTCGGGCCAGAGGCTGGCGACGGTCTGGCGGTAGTCGAGCTTTCCCTGATCCACCAGCCGCGCGATCATCAGGGCGGCAACGGCCTTGGTGGTGGAGAAGATAGGAGCCAGGGTGTGCTCATCCCATGCGACGGTGCGCTTGCGGTCAGCCCAGCCGGCCCAGATGTCCAGCACCACTTCGCCAGCCTCGACCAGGGTGAAGCGCGCGCCCAGTTCCTCGCCGGCGGCGACATTGGCGGCGAAGGCATCCTTGACGGCGGCGAACCGCGCAGGCGCAAAGCCCGAGATTTCGAAACTCACAGCACCTCTACCCGCACCCGGGCGGTGGGGTTCACCAGCCGGTCGGCCATAGCGATAATGGGCAACTCGGCAGATTTCCAGAGCCTGGATGCCAGCACGATTTCGGCGGCGGCGCGGGCGGTGCGCTCGGCGGCGTCGCGCGGGTCCATCCCCTCGACCAGGCCTGCGCCGAAGCTGGCGGTGACCAGATCGCCGGTGCCCTTGGGCGTGTTCTGCACGCACGGGTGGGCGAACAGGACGGCTTCTTCCTTGTCGACATAGAGCAGGCCGACTTCATCGGGCCGGGCCGGGGCCGAGGTCACCAGGGCCGGCTTGCCCAACATTCTGACGGCGTCACGCGCCTGATCCGCTGTGGTGATCTGCTGGTCGGTCAGAAACCCCAGCTCCCAGAGATTGGGGGTGATCCAGTCGGCCAGCGGCACCAGCAGGGTCTCAACCCCGTCCGCAACCTCAGGACTGACATAGAGGCCGCCCGGCGCATCGCCCAGCACCGGATCGACCAGCACCAGCGGTCGTGGCCCCCAGTCATCGCTGCGCTTGGCGGTGCGGACCCGCTCGATCACGCCCGCCGCGATCTCGACCTGTTCGGCATTGGAGAAGTGACCGGTGATGATCAGGTCGACCATGCCGAACAGGGCGTCGGCCTCGATGTCGCCCAGCATCCGCCGGAAGACGTCTGGCTGGGTCACCTCGCCCAGGCCGCCCCGCGCGGGCGTACGGCCAAACAGGGCGGTAGGCGCAAGGACGGGATCGATCCGGTGTGCCGCCAGCACATACTGCTGGGCGGCACCGCCAATGCGCGAGGCGGCGACGAACGACGAGAGGATCAGAGCGGTGGGCACACGTGGCCGTTAGCCCAGAAGTTAATGGCTAACCAGAAATATTCTACTCTGCATGGTGAATGGGGGCATGTTCGCCACTTTGAGTGGTTAATCTGATCAAGCACCCGGCGTGAGGGCGGGTCGACCTGACTGCGCGGACACTCTGACGCCCAGACCCCAAAACACCCCCTCACCAGAGTGTTGCACTTCGTTTGAGAACTCAGTGGGCCCAGTTCGTAGGGCGCAGGTGCGGATTGGGTTGGCACGCTGTTGCTGTGTTTGGAGATTGCGCCTGCCAGCTGGGTTCCCGCTTTCGCGGGAATGACCGAAAAGGGGGTGGGGGCGTACGGCGATGGGAGTCACAAAAGCGCCGCCGGAAACAGAAGTCCCGGCGGCGCGATTGTGTCGGGGTCGAGCCTAGTAGCGGTAGTGGCTCGGCTTGAAGGGACCTTGGGTGGGAACGCCGATGTAGTCGGCCTGTTCCTTGGAGAGCACAGTCAGCTTCGCGCCCAGTTTTTCCAGGTGAAGCATGGCCACCTTTTCATCGAGGTGCTTGGGCAGGACGTGGACGCCGATCTCGTAGTTGGCGCCATTTTGCCAGAGCTCCATCTTCAATTTTTTGAGCCTACAGCTGATAGTTGCATCATGGGCCTGGATCCATGATGCATCAGGTAGTAGAATTTGTCTCCAGGTGCTGATTATTTGGCATCAAGCCTTCCATCAGACAATGGCAAATTTTCTTGATGTGGCTTTGTTTCTACCTGCTGGCTGAACCAAATTACGTACTTATCTTGCCCCTTGTGAAGGTATTTTTTAAACATTACCTATATCCATCTTCAGCCGTGCAGTAGACACTTCAGCAGCCTCCGAGTCCAAACATGTTGCCTCCCCTCAGTTGGACTGATCCAGCCCGAGCAGCCCTGTTGA
>JANNFM010000107.1:0-7885 GCA_031379795.1 Alphaproteobacteria bacterium | reverse complement strand
GCACAGACGGTTTCCCGCCCGGACAAGGTTCGACCGTTCTCATAACCGGACTCTAACCGTCGGCCCCGGGATCACACCGGGTCTGCTCGTCCCCTCCTGCGCTCTGACGAGCTTCGGAGGGCGCCCGCGGGCTCGTCCCACCGAAGTGGGCATTACCGCCGGTGGGGAGTTTCACCCCGCCCTGAGAACGTAGGCCGCCAGAGTGTCCGACGGCGAGGACAGGATAAACCCGGATGGCAGAAACAAACAAGTGTTTGAATGCAAGCGGCCGACGGGCCGCTCAGGCGGCCACAACCTCGCGACCCAGCACGTCATTGCGCACGCTCTCGGCGATGGCCGCCACCTCCTGGATATCGGAAGCGCTGACCCCGAGCTCGCTCAAGGTGGTCGCCAGGTTCTCAACCACCGCGTCGAAGTGAGCATCGTTAAGGCCGCGGGCAACCAGGTGGGCGTGACCGCGCCGCATGTCTGCGCCCGTGTAAGCATTGGGTCCGCCGAAGGCCATGATCAAGAAAGCCCGCTGTTTGGCGTTCTGCTTGGCCATGTCGACGTTCTCGAAAAAGTGCGAGATCCGGTCGTCCGCCAGCACCTTGCCGTAGAAGATATCCACCGCCGCCTTGACGGCGGCTGCCCCGCCGATGCGTTCGTAGAGTGTCGTCATTTGCCCCTCCGGATTGGCCCGTGTGATGGCCGTTTGTCCGAAGTTGCAGGCCGCCTGCATTGATATTCGACAAATCCCGGTCGACGTCAGGCCCGCTTGTTCAGTGTGATCGCTGTCGCCGGTGCGCCACCGCTCTGGACGCCGCTGGCGCCATAGACGGAGGCCTGGCTGCGCTGGTTGGCGACCTCTTCGGCGATGCATTTCACCAGACCCTCGGTGACCGTCTGGGCGGCCTCCAGGGCGCGGCCCTGACGCGCCAGAACCGCGTCAAAGGCCTCGGTCGCGCGAACAAGGCGGGCGCGGGCAGGGGCGGGAGCCGTGTCGATCAGACTGACATCGGCCCGGACCCGGGTCGATTCGTGGCGATAGAGGTTGGCCAGACGCGAGGTTTCGTCATGCAGCGTGGCGGCGTCCTTGGGCCTGCGCTGTTCAAAGGCCTGGGCCTGCTGGGCGATCAACTCGGTGAGCCGCTCGGTGAGGATGGTCAGTTGCTCGACGCGGTCCTCCGCATCGTTTGCGGCCAGTGCCATCAGGTCAGCCCCTGGAGTTTGAGGATTTCGCGCTGGACGGTGTCGGCGAGGCCTATTCCGCCGGCCTTGGTCATTTCCCTGGCCATGGAGTCGGTCAGCAGGGAGCGGAACATCTCCTCGCCGTGGCCGCCGCCAAACGGGCCATCGGTGTCGATGCCCTGGAACATCTGGCCCAGCATCTGCGACAGGAACTGGCTTTCGAACTTTTGCGCCGCGTCCCTGGCCTTGCCACGTATCAGGTCGGTGCCGGTTGCGGGTGTAATCGGGGTCAAAAGGTTAGGCGAGAGGGTCGCCGATGACATCGAACCGATCATCACATCACCTCGATTTCGGCTTGCAGTGCGCCGGCGGCCTTGATGGTTTGCAGGATGGAGATCATGTCGCGGGGCGTCAGGCCCAGGGCGTTCAGGCCGGCGATCAGGGACGACAGAGAGGCACCTGATCCAACGGTCTGGAACTGTTTGCCTTTCTCCTCCTCCACCGAGACGTCCGATTGCGGCACGACCACGGTCTCACCGGCCCGGGCGAAGGCGCCGGGCTGGCTGACAGCCGGTTGCTCGCGGACTGTGATGGTCAGGTTGCCCTGCTGGATCGCCACAGTTGAGACGCGGACCGCGTCGCCCATGACGATCACCCCGGCCACCTCGTCGATCACCACCTTGGCGGCGGAGTCGGGTTCAACCGACAGGCTCTCTATCTGGGCGAGGAACGCGACCATGTTCTGGCCTGCCGGCGGGCGGATGGCGACGATGGTCGGGTTCTGGGCGACCGCCGAACCGGGAAACGCCGAGTTGATGACGTCGGCGATTCGCCGGGCGGTCGTGAAATCCGGATTGCGCAGGGTCAGGCGCATCTGGTCCATCGCGGCGAGCTGAAAACCAATCTCGCGCTCCACGCTGGCGCCGCCCGCGATGCGGCCAGCGGTCGGCACGCCTTTCAGGACGGCCGAGCCTGATGCGCCACCAGCGCTGACCGAGCCGGTCTGCACGGTGCCCTGCGCCACGGCATAGGCCTGACCATCTGCGCCCAGCAATGGCGTGACCAGCAGCGTACCGCCCAGCAGGCTTTTGGCGTCGCCCAGGGCTGACACAGTGGCGTCGATCTGCGCGCCGGGCGCGGCGAACGGCGGCAGCTTGGCGGTCACCATGACCGCCGCCACGTTCTTGGTGTTGAGGTTGGCGTCGCGGACGTTGACGCCCAGACGCTCCAGCATCGCTTCCAGGCTTTGCTTGGTAAACGGTGCATTCCGCAGAGCGTCGCCGGTTCCGTTCAGGCCGACGACGATGCCATAGCCGACCAGCTGGTTCTCACGCACGCCTTCGAACTCGACGATGTCCTTGATTCGCGATTTTGCAGCGGCAGGGCTCGCGACAAGGCCTGCGACGACACAAAGAGCGGCGAGAAAGCGGACCAGACGCATTTTATCCTTTGGGCGCAGGTGTTCTGAACCGACTAAGCCAGAACCGTGCCAGACGATAAATTCAATGAAATCAATAGAATTTTCGGGGGCAGGGCGAGACCGACCTAGGCAGAAACTGCCGTTGATTAACCATGCTGCAAGTTTGACCGGCGCAGGGTAGTTGGCGAGTGAACAAGGTCAGGCGTCTGTTGCCATGAAGGTCACCGGAACGAGCGGTCTGTCGCAGGCGGGCAGCGCCAAGCCTGCGCGCGGCGCGGGCGGCGGCGACGCGTTCCGGATCGCTGGCGTGCAGGGTGCTGTCGCGCCGAGCCAGGTCGCATCGGTGTCAAGTGTCGCGGGCGTCATGGGCATTGAATCGCTGCTGGCGCTACAGGATGTCGAGACAACGACCGAGCGCCGTCGGCGGTCCGTGCGTCGCGCTGGGCGGTTGCTGGACGAGCTGGACGAAATCAAGATTGCGCTGCTGGGCGGTGACTTGGGTCAGGCCCAGCTTGAGCGGCTGGCACGGGTCATCCGCGAGCAACGCAGTGCGACGGAGGACCCTCAACTGGAGGGGCTTCTCGATGAGATCGAGACGCGGGCGGCTGTTGAGCTGGCGAAGCTGGAGGCTGCGGCGCATGTGGGCTGATTTCGGCCGACGCTCAGGCGGCGTTGTAACCTTGGTTTCTTTTGCTATACAGCCGCCGCGTGTCTCCCGGTGCCAAGGGGCGTGAGGTTTTCATGACGACAGCCGCCACACTGGCTGGAAATCCAGGCTACCGCCCTTCCGAGGAAGAGGCGTTCATGAGCGAGCGTCAGCTTGAGTACTTCAAGCAGAAGCTCAACGCGTGGAAGGAGGACATCCTTCGCGAGTCGCGCGAGACGCTGTCGCATCTCCAGAAAGAGACCGAGAACCATCCGGATATCGCCGACCGGGCGTCGTCCGAGACGGATCGCTCGCTGGAGCTCCGCACCCGGGACCGTCAGCGCAAGCTGATCTCCAAGATCGATGAGGCGATCCGGCGCATCGACGATGGCTCCTATGGCTACTGCGAGGAGACCGGCGAGCCGATCAGCCTGGCGCGGCTTGAAGCCCGACCGATTGCCACCCTGAGCCTTGAGGCCCAGGAGCGGCATGAGCGCCGCGAGCGCGTTCACCGCGACGACTGAGCGATTTTACACCGAACTATATCGGTCGATTTTATACATTCTAAGCGTTTAGGCTATATATGCTCAAATTGAGCATTACTCCGGACCGGAGCTTGACGTGACCCAGGCGTTCCACTCGATCCATACCCACGGCTTTGTGCGGGCTGCGGTCTGTACACCTTCAGTGATCCCGGGCGACCCGGGGTTCAATGCCGCCGAGACGCTGCGCCTGGCGCGCGAGGGCGATGCATCGGGCTGCGACCTGATGCTGTTTCCGGAGCTGGGCATCTCGGCCTATGCCATCGACGACCTGTTCATGCAGGACGCGCTGTTGCGGCGGGTGGAGGCCGAGATCGGGGCGTTGGTCGCCGCCAGCGCCGCGTTGAAGCCGGTGCTGATCGTGGGCGCGCCGCTGGCCCACAACGGTCGGCTGTACAACTGCGCGGTGGCGATTTCGCGTGGTCGAATCCTGGGCGTGGTTCCGAAAAGTTTCCTGCCTAACTATCGGGAATATTACGAGAAACGCTGGTTCGCGCCAGGCGTCGGCGTGGTCGGTCTTGAGGTGACGCTGGCTGGCCAGAGCGTGCCGTTTGGTACGGATCTGGTGTTTGCCGCAGATGATCTGGCGGACTTCGTTTTCCACATGGAGATCTGCGAGGATTTCTGGGCGCCGCAGCCGCCGTCGACCGCTGGCGCCATGGCCGGCGCGCTGATCCTTTGCAACCTGTCGGCGTCCAACATCGTGGTGGGCAAGGCTGACGACCGCGAACTGCTGTGTGCGTCGCAGTCCACCCGCTGCATGGCGGCCTATCTCTATTCTGCGGCAGGCCCCGGCGAGAGCACGACGGATCTGGCCTGGGATGGTCAGGCCTCCATCCACGAACTGGGCCGCCGGTTGGCGCTGACCGATCGTTTTCCAACGGCGTCGCAGGTGGCGATGGCCGATATCGATGTCGAACGCATGCGCCTTGAGCGGATGCGGACGCCGACATTTAACGACGCAGCTGTCGCCGCAGGGCATCCGGAGCGGTCGTTCCGGCGCATCGGTTTTGCCCATCAGCCGACGTTTGAGGATATCGGCCTGATCCGGCCACTGGACCGCTTCCCCTTCGTGCCCGACGATCCGGCGCGCCTCGACAAGGACTGCTACGAGGCCTTCAACATCCAGGTCCAGGGCCTGACCAAGCGCATCCAGGCGACCAAATCAAAGCATCTGGTGATCGGGGTGTCCGGCGGTCTGGATTCCACCCACGCCCTGATCGTCGCGGCCAAGGCGTTTGATGCGGTGGGGCTGCCCCGCGAAAACATCCTGGCCTTCACTCTGCCGGGGTTTGCCACCAGCGACGGCACCAAGGCCAACGCCTGGGCGTTGATGCGCGGCATTGGCGTGACGGCCGAGGAGATCGACATCCGCCCGACCGCGCGGTTGATGCTGCAGGAAATCGGCCATCCGTTTGCGGACGGCGAGCCTGTCTATGACATCACGTTCGAGAATGTGCAGGCGGGCCTCCGCACCGACTACCTGTTCCGGCTGGCGAACCAACGGAACGGCTTCGTGCTGGGCACCGGTGACCTGTCGGAGCTGGCGTTGGGCTGGTGCACCTATGGCGTCGGCGACCAGATGAGCCACTACAACGTCAACAGCGGTGTGGCCAAGACACTGATCCAGCACCTGATCCGCTGGGTGGTGAAGACCGGCCAGTTCGACCACGGGGCCAACGCCACCCTGCTGTCGATCCTGGGCACAGAGATCTCGCCGGAACTGGTGCCGGCGGACGCTACCGGGGCCATCCAGAGCACCCAGGCCAAGATCGGGCCCTATGAATTGCAGGACTTCAACCTGTTCCACATCACCCGCTTTGGCCTGCGGCCCTCAAAGGTCGCGTTCCTGGCGTGGCACGCCTGGCACGATGCGGCGAAGGGACAATGGCCGGAGAACTTCCCGGATGAGGCGCGTAACGCCTACGATCTGGCGACCATCAAGAAGTGGCTGGGCCTGTTCCTGTTCCGCTTCTTCGAGATCAGCCAGTTCAAGCGCTCGGCCATGCCCAATGGGCCCAAGGTGATCTCGGGCGGGGCGCTGAGCCCACGCGGAGACTGGCGGGCACCCAGCGATGGGGTGGCGAAGGTGTGGTTGGACGAGCTGGAGGCCAACGTGCCTTAGGATTTTCCCTTCCTTTCAAGGGGAGGGACGTGAGGACCTTGGCGGATAGATTTCGACGCGGGGTGCCCATCCACGAAAGACCGGCAGGCTGCAGGGTGGCATGCTGATTCTTACCAGCAAGCGGACGTTCCCAACGACCGCGATGGGGGAAAGGGGACCCTGATGCAACGCTTGCCCCGGTTCAAGCAGCGTCTTAGACCTCAGCTTGAAAGCTTGGAACGGAGTCGCATGTCAGTTCAGGTCGTCGTCCGTCGGCGCGGTATGTCGAAGCGCAACCTGCGATGGGCGGCCATCGGCATCGCCGCCAGTCTGCTCAGTGGCTGCGGCACGCCGGAACAAATCAACGGCGCCAACTGGAGCGGGTCGCTGGAAAGCGCTAGGGGGCGGGAATTCACGCCCGAACGCGCAATTCGCCGCCAGATTTCTGGCTGGGCTCTGCTTTCGTGCGCGGCGGGCGAGAACCTGTCGGTGAAGGACTGCGTGGTTTTCGGTGAATATCCCCAGAGCCAAGGCTTCGGCGACGCGGCCCTGCGGATGCAGAGCAACTTGAAAGCCCAGGACGCTACCCAATTTGGCGGTCACCAGCCTAAGCCTGGCGAGAGGCTCCTGTTTCCGATTTCATTCTGTCAGCCGGACCGCGAGGCCGAGTGTGCGCAAATAAAGACGGACCGCGAGGCTTATCGTCAGAAACTCATTATGATCGAGGAATTTGTCCAAGCCGGTCGTTGCGATGCCGCGCAGGAGGCCGCGGCCGAAACCGGCCAGCCACTGATCATGCCGGTTGTGGCGAAGGCCTGCGCCACGCATTCTTCCGTCACCAATTGACACTCCGGCGGGAGTGACAAGGGCAAGCTGTGAAAGCTGGGAGTTCGCCGAGCGGGCCGTGCGGCGCTTCGCGCGCACCTTCCAGTTCCGCTGAGGGTCCAGGCTGTGTAAAAGCGCGGACGACGCAGTTTTTATCGCAACAATTTACCCAAATCTAGCGTCTCAATGTCAATCAACGCAAGATATAACCTCGCGTTCAGCAAAAGACAGTTGAAACTTGCGCGAGAATTTCGCAGGGACGCGTTTTTACACAGCCTCGGGGTATAGTGGACGTTGGAGTACTGGTAGCCAACGTGCCGCAGCGGCCTCGGTCAGTCTGGTGCGATCAGATCGAGGTCCCGGAAATACGTTCGAAACCGGACTGGATCGCGGGTTAGCAGGCGATATCCCGAGACCCTCGCATGAGCCCCGATCAGGAAATCCGGGAGCGGTGAGGTGCGTTGCCCGCCGCGACGTCGGTAGTCCAGGTGGCACTTGCCGGCCAGAAAGCCCGCCGCGAACGGGATGGCCTCTCGACTGTAGAAATCCACCGAGAGGTCATGATCCAGGTCCTCGATCCGCGAATATCGAACGGAAACCTCGGCGTAGATGACGGCATTGATGACCAGCGGGGAGGTGTCCCCGGCACGCGCCAAAGCCTCGTAGGACCAGTCGAACCAAACCGGATCCTGGGTAAGCAGGTCAATCAGGACGTTGGAATCGACCAGAACCGCCGTCACGGCTCGCCGCGTGTCATGGCCATGATCTCGTCGGTGGTGATCGCGACATCACCTCTGCCGACAAGACGGTCCGCCAGAATTTGTCCCCGGCTTGGGCCCAGGCCACGTGGGGCCGCGAATAGCCTGACCCCATCACCATCCAGCTGGAAAAGCACATCTGTGTGCGGCAACAGTCCGGCTTGCTCGCGAAGGTGGATCGGGATGGTGACCTGTCCCTTGGAGGTGATCCGCATGTGAGGTTCCAGTCTTACTTCGGAAAGTAAGAGTATGGGATTTGGGTTGAAAGATCAACGGGGCTGGAAGGCCGACCTGATTCGCAGATCATCGCATGAGGGGCGTACCTAGAGCGATATCCGTCCAGACTGGACCTCCACCCAACCGCTCATCCCGGCGGATGCCGGGACCCAGATCGCGAAATCCGGTGGCGGTTTGGAGAGC
>JANNFM010000138.1:0-5356 GCA_031379795.1 Alphaproteobacteria bacterium | reverse complement strand
CGCGTCGACGGCGCCGTCGACCACGATGTGCGCGACATGGATGCCCTTGCTGGCGTACTGGGCGTTAAGCGACTGGCACAGCATGCGCCGCCCGCCGATGGCTGCGGCGTGCGAATGCTGGCCGGCGTTGCCGCGCATCGCGGAGGTGGCCGAGGTCACCAGCAGGGCCCCTTTTCCACGTTCCTCCATGTAGGGGATCAGCACCTGCGCCAGGCGGAAGAGGCCAAATGTGGCCATCCTCCAGCCCATTTCGAAGGCCTTAAGCGAGGTGCTTGCCAAGCCCCGGTCGCCGATCTGGGCGCCCAGGTTGAACACCGCGACCGCGATCGGGCCGACGTTGGCCTCGATGTCGGTCACCAGTTGTTCGATGCTGCCCTCTTCGACCGCGTTGAGGATGTAGCCGCTGGCCGAGCCGCCCTCGGCCTTGATGTCCGACACGATCCTGTCGAGCCCGGCCTTGTCGCTGCGGCGCGCGACGCACGCATGATAGCCCTCACGGGCGAAGCGCTTGGCCACGTTGCCCCCGATGCCGGCGCCGGCGCCGAGGACGAGGCATACGGGTTTGGTCATGGTCGGGTCCTTAATCGGGGCGGGCCGGCGGCGCAGGGACGCCGGTGACGTCATTCGACATCGTTGTCATTTTGAACTGATCGGTCCACAATGCAAGCATGGCGCGCCCCATCGAGTTCGATCGACCGAAGGCTCTGAACAGGGCGATGGCCCTGTTCTGGCGTCAGGGCTTCCAGGCGACCTCGCTGACCGACCTCCTGGCCGCGATGGGCATCGGCCGCAGCAGCTTCTACGCCGCGTTCGGCGATAAGCGCCGCCTGTTTGTCGAGTGTCTCGATCTCTTCACCCAGCGCACAATGGACCTGCTGGAGCGCGCGCGCGCCGAGATGCCGCCGGTCGACGCCTTGCAGGCCTTCTTCGAACGCGACTTTGTGGGCGCGCGCGGCGCCAGGAGCCAATGGGGCTGCATGCTGGTGAGCACGGTGCTTGAGATGGCGGGTGTCGATGACCAGCTCACCGCCCACGCCAGCCGTCATCTGGACCGGGTGCAGCGCCTCTTCCGGACCTTCCTCCAGGACGCCGGCGCCGCGCCGGCGCTCGCGGAGGATCTCGCGGCCTTGCTGATGCTGGTCAACGAGGGCGTCCGGGTGTCCAGCCGCCGCCCGTTGCCGGTCGCCGAGCGCCTGAAGCCCATCGCCGCCACGTTCCGCCTGGTGCGGAACGCCGTCGCCAACCCGACTGGTTCCGAACTCACAAGAGAGATCACCGCATGAAACACGAACTCCAGGTCGAGATCCTCAAGGAACTGATGCAGCAACTCGACGAAGGCCGGAACGTCGACGCCGGCGTGCAATACCGCGTGCCGACGGCCGCCTATGTCTGCCCCGATCAGGCGGCGAAGGAGTGGGAGTCGTTCTTCCGCAACCACCCCCAGCTGATCGGCCTGTCGCAGGACCTGCCTGAGCCGGGCTCCTTCTTCACCCTGGACGACTTCGGCACGCCTATGCTGGCGACCCGCGACAAGAATGGCGTCTTCCACGCCTTCCTGAACGCCTGCCGCCATCGGGCCGTGAAGGTGGCCGCCGAGCCACGCGGCAAGCAGTCGATCTTCATGTGCCCCTTCCACAACTGGAGCTACGCCAATACCGGCGACCTCATCGCCATCCCCAACGAGGATCACTTCGGCGAAATCGACAAGTCGTGCCACGGCCTCATCGCCCTGCCGGCGGTCGAGCGCGACGGCCTGCTCTGGGTGCATCCCCAGGCCGACGGTCATCTGGATGTCGACGAACTTCTGGGCGCCGAACTGGCTGCGGAGCTGGCCTCCCACAGCCTGGCGCGCCACGGCTTCGCGGGCGCCACGCCGATCCCCGGCGACCTGAACTGGAAGTTCGCCAACGATACGTTCGGCGAGACCTACCATTTCGGGAAGCTGCACAAGGATACGCTGGGCCGCGTGTTCTACGGCAACAATCTCCATTTCAAAGAATTCGGGCGGCACCACCGCTTCGTCACCGCCAGCCGCGGCATCGACCGACTGCGCACGCTTCCGGAGTCCGAGTGGCGGGTCACGGGCAGCACCTTTGTGCTCTACCACCTGTTCCCCAACATCCAGCTGATCTGCAGCACGGAAAGCGCCACGCTGATCCGCATCTATCCCGACCCCGCCGATCCGGGTCGCTCGATGACCAGGGTCAGCTTCTACTTCTCGCCAGAGACCGCCGCGGAGGCCGCGGCTCGCGACGCGGCTGGCGTCGATCCGCGCGCCGTATACGACTTCAGCGAGCCCCGGGGTCCGAGCCTGCAGGGCTCATTCGAGGTGTTCAAGAGCACGATCGAGCTGGAAGACTATGTGATGGGCGCGCTTCAGCAGAGGACGGCCGAGAGCGGTCAGCTCAAGGAGGTCATCCTCGGGCGCAACGAGCCGGCCCTGCATCACTTCCACCGGAACTACCGCGAAGCCCTGAACCAGCCGCCGCTCGAGCCGGTTCGTGCACTCGAAGGAGCCTGATCGTGTCTGAGGTTCCCGGCGGCTGACCGCCTGCCTGTCCTGGCTCACCAAGTTGCCGCTTCGAAGTGAGATCGTCATGGGAGTGTCACGCGCGCGACACTCGCCGGGGTCAACGATGGAACCCGACGCCGCGTCCAGTTGACGCGGGTCGCGCGGCGGTGTGCGGATGGGTCGATCGGGTTGGGCAGGGTTGGCTGCGATCGCGGTGCTGGCTCTGGCCGGCTGTGGAAAACCACCGACGCCGGAAGGTTCCGGCTGGCGCAGCGGCATCAAGGAAGTCCGCATGGCGGTCAGCGGCAGCAACGACGACCCCATGCTGGTCAAGCGCCGCAGTGTGTATCGTGATCGCCTGAGCGCCGCGCTTGGGCTGCCCGTCAAACTCTACGAATCCTCCGACTACAACGGCGTGATTCAGGCGATCTCTTCCGGTCAGGTGGACCTGGCGCAGATTGCGGGCGGCGCCTACGCGAACGTTGAAGCCCAGGTCGGCAGCCTGGTCGCCCCCATCCTCACCCCGCGCCAGGCCGAGGGTGAGACGGGCTATTACTCGGCGGTGGTGGTGCGCGCCGACAGTCCGATCCGGTCCATGGCCGACATGAAGGGCCGGTCCCTGGGCTATGTGGATTTCAACTCGACGTCTGGTTACCTGGTGCCCCGCGCGAAGTTCCGGGAACAGGGCATCGACCCGGAGACTTACTTCAGCAAGACATCCTTCGCGGGAGGCCATACCCAGGCGGTCATGGCCCTCGCCAATGGCCAGTTTGATGCCGCGATCCTGCAGGCCAGCGGCGGCGATCCCGAGCACGGCTTCACCCGCGGCGCCCTCCACACCATGGTCCGTCGTGGGTTCGTCGCGTTAAAAGATTTTCGGATCATCTGGACGGCGGGTCCGATCCCCAGTGAAGCCGTCGTGGTGCGCACCGATCGACCTCAGGCGCTCATCGACACGGCCCGGGGCGTACTCGCCAGCATGGCGTACGACGATCCGGAACTCTGGACTGATATCGGCCAGCTGGACGGGTCGGCCTACACCGCCGTCAACCGCGACCACTACAAAGACATCATCGCCCTGAGGGCGGCCGATCTCGCCCAACGCCGCACGGAGGGCGGTCGGCCGTGAGACGGTTCAGCGGCCTTTGCCTTGTGTTGGCCTGTCTGGCGCAGATCGGGGCCACGGCGCCCTCGCCAACCCTGCGCATCGCAGCCGTTGGGGCGGCGCCTGGCCCATGTGCGGCACCCGCCGCGTCGATTCCTGCGGGCGAAAAAGCCTACTACGCACACCTCGCTGCGCGGCTCGGCGTTGCGGTTCTGCGATGCCCGGTGACTGACGCACGAGCGGCGGCCAAGGCGCTTGCGGCGAACGAACTGGACCTGGCCCTGCTGGACCCGGCCGCCTTTGCACAAGTCGCGACGACGACCCGAGCCATACTGACGGTGCGATCCAGGGATGGATGGAGCCGGATCCCGGTGGTTCTCGGCGTCAGGTCGTCAAGCCATTACAAGTCACTGGCAGACCTTCGCGGCAAGACGCTGGTGTTTGGCGGCCGCACGCCGGCGGCTTTGAACCTCCCGAGGCGGGTCCTTGCCCAACGCGGAGCTCCGCCCACCTTCTGGGGAGGCGAGATCATCGCCAACGATGGTGACGCCGCCGCCGCCGATTTGCGGACGAACAAGGTCGACGCCATGGTGCTGCATGCCGCCGCCTGGCAGCGGCTCTGTTTCAACAATTCTGCGAAGGGCACCGCTCCGTGCGTCGACCTTCGCATCGTGGCCAGGATGCGGCCCCAGGCGGACCGGGCCATCGTTGTCCGGCGCGATATCGCCGATGAGACCCGCTATCGCCTGATCGGCATCCATATGCCCCTGCATCTGGAGAATGCCACGGCCTTCGCCTGGGCCACGACCTGGGTGCCGAACGCGGGGGAGTTTGAACCTGCCGAATCTCTGGCCCTGGTGGCGACACCTTGAACGACGCTTCGTCCGTGGTCGCCGACTTTGAGACGTCGCGCCGTCGGACGCTGCGTCGGCAGCGACTTCGGAGCCTGGCGGGGCTTCTCATTTTTTCGGCGATCCTCCTGGTTTCGTTCCAGCAAAGCCAGTTCTTCTCATCGGATATCGGCGGCGATCCGATGGGGCGGATCGCGGAGTTCCTGAGCCGGATGGTTCCGGACCTGAAGTCAGATGCGCTGCTTTCCGATCGCGGGACCGAAGGGTCCCTGGCCTGGTGGTTCTATGACCTGCCACGCTGGCTTCGGCTGGGATGGCAAACCGTGGAAATGGCGATTGTCGCCACAGTGCTGGGCGCGATCGCCGGGCTGCTGGCCTCGTTTCTCTGCGCGCGCAACCTGATGCCGATCGCGGCCGTGCGCTTCACCGTGCGGCGCACCCTGGAAGCCATCCGCACCCTGCCGGATTTGATCCTGGCCCTGATGCTGGTGGCGGCGTTCGGCGTCGGGCCGCTGGCCGGCGTGATCACACTGGCGATTTCCACCATGGGCACCCTCGGCAAACTGTTCTCGGAGATCAATGAAGAGGTCGATACTCGCCAACTGGACGCCATGAAGGCTTCCGGCGTCGGCTACGTGGCCATGATCCGATACGGCGTGGTGCCTCAGGTGCTGCCCAACTACACGTCCTACACCCTCATCCGACTGGAGGGGAATCTGGCCGGCGCCGCGGCGCTGGGCATTGTCGGTGCGGGCGGGATCGGCATCGAGCTGCAACGGGCTATCACCTTCACCGAGTTCGACACCTATCTGGCGATCCTGCTGCTGATCGTCGGCATGATCTTCCTGCTCGACATGCTCTCGGAAGCCATCCGGCACCGGTTGATCG